>CAZOLU010000027.1:0-14149 GCA_964580485.1 uncultured Saprospiraceae bacterium
TTACCTCTAGAGGTGGGGACAACACTAAAACAGCTAAGACCCAAAACACAAAGCCAACGGTTCAACCTAAAAAAGCTACTGAACCTAAATTAAACATTATTCAAGAAGCTTCGACCATCGAAAAGGGTGGCTTGTACAAAATGCAGGTACTCAAATTGGAGCCTAAAGGCTTTGGAGTACAAGTAGCTGGCTATAGCGACTATGAGTCGGTGATTCAGCAAGTAGCCAACCTTCAGAAAAACTGGTTTAAAGGAGCTATGGTTTTTGCCGATGAGCTCAATGGTAAGCCTTATTACAAAATAATTATGGGGCCATTTTTTACCAAAGCAGAGGCCGATAGCTATTGTGCCAACCTCAAAAAGAAATATAATGTCAAAGGTGCTTTTGTAGTAGATTTGGCAAAAATGAAAGCAAAGTAATTTAGTACTTATATTCTAATTGGATAGAGAATCATGAGAGCAGTTGTGTGGAAGCAACTGCTTTTTTATTGCAACACTTCTTATGAAACAACTCATACAGTGGTTACAAAACCTCTTTCAAGGAGGCCTGAGTGAGATACAGGTCAAGATTGTCTTGACTATCGTTTTAATTGTAGTCATGTGGGTCTTGGGTAGAATTGTCAAACGCTCCATTACTCGAATACCACATAGCCCTCAAGCTAAATACAATTGGAACAAAACCATTACCTATGTAATCAACGGTATTAGCTTTGTAGGAATTGCACTGCTCTGGTTCAACCAATTTGAGTCTTTTGCTACTTTTTTGGGATTGCTCTCTGCGGGTTTAGCCATCGCCTTTAGAGATCCCATAGTCAATATGGCTGGCTGGTATTTTTTGGTCTTTCGCAAACCGTTTAAGGTTGGAGATCGCATACAAGTGGATGAGCATACTGGTGATGTGATTGATATTAAAATGTTTGAGTTTAGTATGATTGAGGTGGGAAATTGGGTGCACAGCGATCAAAGTACAGGGCGAGTCATTCATATTCCAAATCAGCGAGTCTTTAGCTCTGCGATTGCCAACTACAATGCTATTGTTGATTTTATCTGGCATGAGTTGGAGCTGGTCATTACATTCGAAAGTGATTGGAAAAAAGCTAAACAACTTTTGACAGATATTCTCAATCAGCATGCCCCCAAACGCTACCAACAGGCAGCCAAAGACCTCAAAAAAATGACGGGGGAATACTTGGTTTATTATAATAAATTGACTCCTATTGTCTACACCTCTGTGGTGGATTCTGGAGTTTGCTTTTCCTTGCGCTACCTTTGCCCCCCCAAAAAAAGAAGAGGTTCTTCCGAGGTGATTTGGGAAGCTGTTTTAGAAATGATTGCACAGGAAGATCAAATTGAGCTGGCCTACCCTACCAGCCGCATTATTCGTTCAGAAGATAGGGTAAACTAAGGATACTATTTTCATTTTCACAAAAGACGCTAGACCAAGGCTCCTCCTCAATCTAGCGTCTCCTAGTCTAAAGATCTTTTCGTCTAGACTACAGCTCAAAGAGATCTCCCCAAAGCCGCTGCCCCCCGTCGAGGTAAACCGTTTCACCAGTCATATATGTTGCCACCATCAAAAAAAGACTGAGGTCAGCAACCTCCTGCGTAGTGCCTAAACGCTTCATAGGAATTTTATCAGCAATCCCTTGTACCAACTCAGGCGGATAATTTTCTAAGCCCGAAGACTTGATGATCCCTGGAGCTACCGCATTGATGCGAATATTATACTTCGACCACTCCACTGCCAAGGTTTTGGTCAAATTCTCCACGCCTGCCCGAGCGGCTCCCGTATGCGCCATACCTGGGAATCCCCTTTCAATATTCGCAATGATATTGACGATCACTCCAGCTTCTTGGGGAATGAAAAAGCTTTTAGCCATCTGCTGTGTGCAGTACCAAGTCCCATTGAGATTGTTATTGACCACCGCATTCCAGCCATTGATAGAAATATCTTCTGCCGTAGAAGGGAATTGCCCCCCGGCATTATTCACCAAAATATCCAATTGCCCAGCTTCCGCAGCAATAAAATCTGCTAAAGCACTTAGTTGCTCAGGCTCTCGAATATCACAGGCAAAAGCCTTGCATTCGCCCAGCTCGCTAAGCCGCTCAGCCGCCAGCTTCAACTTTTCCGCATTGCGTGAAGCAATAAACAGCTTCGCCCCGTACTTCAAAGCAGATGCAGCAATCGAATAACCAATCCCCGAACGGCCACCAGTAACCAAGACCGTCTTATTTTCCAGTAAATTTGATGCAAACACAGTTTTCGATTTGAAAATTAAAAAAAAGCACCCTGCATGCTTGAAAATTTTCGGGTCCTTTCCCAGAGAGCTCAGTCTTCTTTTTTGCAAAAAATAAGGCTGAGAGGATCGAAAATTGACAGCAGCGCAGTCCTAGCCTTTCTCCGCAGGAGTCGAAGAAGGCTAGGAACCAAGCAAACAGGCTAAATAGTTACAAAAAATGTCAGCCTATACTAGGCATAGCCGCCCTGCCCCCTAAATTACAGCTCCTTCATCGCCATCAAGGTCGCCTGCAAAAAGTCATCAATATCCCCATCCAAAACCCGCTTGATATCATGCGTTTGGTGGTTGGAGCGATGGTCTTTGATGCGTCGGTCATCCAGCACATAACTACGGATTTGCGAGCCCCATTCAATCTTCTTTTTCCCCGCCTCAATCTTGGCTTTCTCCTCGTTGCGCTTATCCATTTCTACCTTATACAACTCTGAACGCAACATTTGCAGTGCCTTTTCCCGATTCATGTGCTGCGAACGCTCCTCTTGGCATTCCACGACAATACCCGAAGGCAAGTGACGTACCCGCACCGCCGATTCCGTCTTATTGACGTGCTGCCCCCCCGCACCCGACGCACGAAAGGTATCCCAGTCTAAATCAGAAGGGTTGATTTCAATCTCAATCCGATCATCCACCATAGGATAAACAAAAACCGACACAAAAGAGGTCTGCCGCTTACCCTGAGCATTAAAAGGACTAGGTCGCACCAAGCGATGCACCCCATTTTCCCCCTTCAGCAAACCATAGGTGTAATCCCCCTCAATTTCTAAAATAATGGACTTAATTCCAGCCACATCGCCATCTACACGAGAAAGCTCTCTGACCTTATGCCCATGCTTTTCTGCCCACATCACATACATGCGCATAAGCATCGATGCCCAGTCGCAACTCTCCGTTCCACCTGCTCCAGCCTGAATTTTAATCATACAGCTCAGCTCATCTTCTGGTTCGTTGAGAGTCGACATAAATTCTAGCTCCTCAATAGCTTTCAGCGCTTTTTCATACTGCTCATCTACCTCTTCCACACTCGCCTCATCCATTTCATAAAACTCATAAAGCACCCCCAAATCTTCCACAGGAGTCTTCGCTTTTTCAAACATTTTCAGCCAATGTTCTAGACTGCTGATTTCCTTCATAATTTTTTCAGCACGTTCCGAATCATTCCAAAAATTGGGGTCGTAGGTATGTTTCTTTTTTTCTTCTATTTGTATGGTCCGATTATCGACGTCAAAGATACCCCCTTAAAACGCCCAAACGGGATTTTAGATCTTGTAATTGATCGCTAGTCATGATGTTGAAATTTTATTTTAAAAATTGTTGAACTCCATTTATTAAGTGATTAAAACTATTGGAGTTATTATTGTTTATATTCATATATAAAGGTATATTTTTAGATGCATGATTTTTTGCGAAATTTGCGAAACCGTCTATCATTTCTTTCAATTCAAAAACACCAAAAACATGGTCAGGATTTCTATACTTTGCTTTTTTTTGATGTTTTTTAGCTTTAAAGTTGGGATACACTGCTTCAATAGCATTCATATCACCTAAATACCAATTTTCAAGTTCTCTACAAGCAATTCTTACAAGGTTGGGTTGTTCTCTATTTTGGTTAAGAATTGAATTGACAAGTTGTTGTTTCAATGCTATACAATCATTATGGTCTTGATCGTGAACAACTATAAGATAAACCTGCTGTGGAAAGTATTGATATGCTTTTACTTTAATTGGTAAAGATTTTTACAAGTCAGTTTTACCTTGATGAGCGTGCAAAAAGCAGTTGATATCTAATTCAAAACCTCTAGGTAGTATTTTGGGTAAAAGAACTTTCAAAAAATTTTCCATAGAAGGCTCTTCTAGTAGAAACTCTACCCTTATTTGTTTTCGAGCACAGATCTTAAAAAGATCTTTCATTTTTGGGTTAAGATTCTCATTATCTTCAACTTCAATAATCAATTTTTCCCAATAATTGAATAAATCTAATAGCGTTAGCAATTCATCCAGAATACCTTCATTTTTTGATAGCTTATGCTCTAAATCTGCTTCTAGTAGCTCTTGTTGAACTTCTTCAAAAGACGATAAAAATTGAAGTAGCCCTTGTTCTATTTCGAGACGAAAGTCAATGTTTTGAGAATACTCCATAATAGCATTACGAATGCATTGCTTGTGGTCTTCTTTCATTTGTACTTACTATTTAGGGTCACTATTTGTGAAATATCCTTGTCTCCACAAATACCCTAATTTATCTCCTGCCTTTACTAAGGCTACAATCATTTCATCTTCGCTAGCTCTTTTTATGGTGGTATAACCCTCTTTTTTTATTAACCAGTATACTTCTTCTATTTCAGCAGCATTTACTAAGTCTGGATCATGTGAAGTCACAAAAACTTGCCCCCCTTTTTTGGCATACAGTCTAAATTCTTCCAACAAATCATCCAATAAAGACGGATATAATTGATTTTCAGGCTCCTCGACACATAAAAGAGGATGAGGAGATGGGTCATGTAATAAGATTAGGTATGCAAACATTTTAATGGTTCCATCAGAAACATATCGAGCAATAAAAGGGTCTTGAAATGCTCCGTCCTGAAATTTCAATACAATTCGACCATCAACAGTTGTTTCAGCTTCTACATTCGAGCCCCCCGGAACCCTCTGTTTCATTTTATTCAAAACCTCATTAAATATATCAGGGTGGTTTTCATAAACATACTGTGCTACAAGAGCTAGGTTATCACCTTTAGGTGAAAGATGCTCTTCATAAGCAGCATCTTTCACAGTACGAGCTTCTGAAACATGAAAATCTGAGACATGCTCTAAGTTGCAATCATTTTCTTGCCAATGAGCCTAGGAAGATATAAATTATCCATGCCAAAGATAACACTAATTAAGAGAAAAAAGAGTTCAGGTATGACTTCATCAGCTAAAAAACACCCCTTGCCACTAAAGCCTCTAGCATCGACTTTATTTTCATATCGGTAGTCCCATTTTCGTCAATCTTTACACGATATTCACGAGCATCACCACTAACACGATAAGTCGCCACTGTTGAGTTGAATTTTTCAAAATTTGCTTTAAGCATATGCCGACCATCTACATCCCTAATCATTACTTGTACAAAGATCTTTCCTCCATCCATAAAACTACTTTCCGTATAACTAGCAATAGTGCTCGCCCCCTGTTTAATACTGCCATTAACCAGCATAATATGCCCATTAGGATTCCGATCTACAATTCGGTAAGTCCCTGTCTGTGCGGACATATACCCCTGATCTCCCCCTCTATAACTAGGAGTTAAATTAGTAGGTTCCTTAAAGCCATATTTATCAATAAATTCATCTACCCCTACAGCCTGAAGTCCATCCTTTGTCAATGCCCCTGTTTTTACAAGCTTTTTGATGTAAAACTTCATGTCGCCAATCATTACATCAACATAGGTATGCTTGCCCAATCCTTCAAAAGTCATTTTATATTTCACCTCTTTTGTTCCCATCACCATCACCTCTTCTGGGAAAAAATTAATCCAGGTTTCCTCCCCAGTCAAAGAACGAATCTCTGCTTGCTTTACTAAGGTAAATTGAAGGTTTGCAGAAGATTTTTCAAGTGTACAGTATGCTGTACCATCTACAAAAACTTGTCCTTTCTTAATTTTCACCTGTTGGGCCTGCAATTGTAGACTTGAGCAACAAATTAGGAAGATGAATAGATTTTTCATTGGAATGTTTTTTTTAATAAATTGATGGCGACTATAACAAATCCTAATATACTACTTTTGGTAATTTCTACCTAATCTATTTAATTTGTCATGATTTTTGTTTCCCATTTGTACAATACATAACAGTTGTTAAAAGATTTAGAGCTACAAATATTCTATCCATGCAATTCCGCTACGGTTTTATCAAGAATACTCTATATTTGCAAAAGCTGTTTTGTTCCTTTCATTAAAATACTTCATCAAAGATTCCCAATAATTGCAGCCCAAAAGTATCTATACAATTATGAAACCTTACTACTACAGTCTTCTGCTCCTCATCTTGGCATTCAGTACCCATAGCTTAGAAGCACAGTTTAAGGACCGCTACCAGGTGCTATTCAAAACCAACGCATTCTTTAAACCCGGCGATGCCAAACTACAAAAAAAATACCATAAGCACCTTGATTCTATCCCTGGCATTCTTGCCGAACAAGAGGTAGAAACCATTATTATCCAAGCACATACCGACTCTATTGGCACTACTGAATCCAATGAAAAGCTGGCTTATGACCGAGCCTCAAGTATTGTTGAATACCTCAAAAAGAAGGGGGTGGATGTAAATTTGCTAGAAATTACTACTTATGGAGAGTATAATCCGATTGCCAACAACAATACCGAGGAAGGCCGTGCAAAAAATCGCCGAGTAAGCATCAGCCTACTGAGTAGTCCCCAAAAAGGGGGATCCGCCAAAATTCAGGGTCAGATATTAGATACCCAAAGCAATATGCCCCTAGACAGTGCCCGGATTCTACTCGTGTATCTTGGAGGCTTGGACACCCTCTACTCTGACGCAAGTGGGCGTTTTGAACGAGATTTCGATTACTTTACTAATGTAGAAGTACGGGTTTATGCCAAAAACTACTTTTTTGCATCCAAACTTGCTAAATTTGAAGGGGCAGATACCCTCAACATGGAGTTTAAACTGGAACCCGCCATTATTGGGGGGAAAATGTTTCTGAGCGATCTCTACTTTAAACCTGGAACAGCATTACTCCTCCCTAGTTCAGCCCGAGCTTTAGAAGGGATCAAAGTATTTATGGAGTATAACGATCAGCTCAGATTTGAAATTGGAGGACATATCAACAAACCCAATGCCGAGCGGGTAAACCCTAGATCCAACTCCTTCCAACTCTCCGAAGATCGGGCCAAAGCAGTCTACCTCTACCTCATAGAAGAAGGTATTGCAGAGGAACGCTTGCAATACCAAGGCTATGGCAACTGGGAAATGATTCACCCCGAGGCTACTACCGAGCTGCAAATGCAAATGAACCGTCGGGTAGAACTGAAAATTATCGAGTAAACCGTCTGAAACATTAGGCTTTAACAATTCTTATTATCCTCATAAAAAAACTATCACTTTCAAAAAATCATCAACTTTCTGAATTAGATTTTCCAAATTCTTGTTAGCTTGTAAAGCTTTAATAGCACCAAAGCACCCTCATTTTTTAACAAAACCTGCCTTTTTATGGAAAATTACAATCCCTCCTCCTCCTTTAACAGGGAAATCGCTAAATCTCGGTTAAGCTATGCCAAAGAAGACGACCCCCGCGCCAAGCGGATTTTAATCAAAACGATTGAGCGACTGACGGGCCGCCCCAAAATAGAAAAACTATATACCTCCCTCAAGCAAATGGACCTAGGCCCTCAGGACATTTGGAAAGAAGCATTAAGCAAGTTGAAAGTCTACCCACATTATGATCAGGCGGCTTTGGATCGAGTTCCTAAGGATGGTCCTGTAATTTTTGTAGCGAATCACCCCTTTGGAGTGATTGATGGTCTAATGTTTGGCTTGTTGACCTCTCAAGTTCGCCCTAAGTTTGGCATTTTGGTCAACGAGGTGCTTTGCACCGAAGAGCTGTTTGAGCCCTATTTTTTGCCCATCGATTTTAGAGGTACCAAAGAGGCGCTACAAACGATTATTGAAACACGGCAACGCACACTGAAACGTCTAAGTGAAGGAGAGGCCATTGCCATTTTCCCTTCGGGAGGTGTAGCTACAGCCAAGAAGCCTTTTGGAAGAGCTGAAGATCTAGAATGGAAGCGTTTTGTACTCAAACTCATCCATCGATCTAAAGCCACCGTAGTTCCTGTTTTCTTTCATGGACAAAATAGCCATCTTTTTCAGATTGCCTCAAAAATCAATCAGAACCTGCGTCTTAGCCTCCTACTCAATGAGGTACGCAACAAAATGGGGCGGCATATTGGTATTAGCATCGGTGAACCCCAGACTTATGAAGAGTTGATTCAAGTGGGTAAAAAAGATGAGTTGCTACATCATTTGCATGACCTCACCTGGGATTTGCAAGATGACCCCTATTACAGTGGGTTTCGAAAAAAACGCAAGGGTAAAAAACTCGCCAAACAAGAAGCTAAAAAAAATAATTAATCGCCTTTCGGGCAGCCTAAAGAGCTGCCCGCACAAAACTTTCTATACCAAAGCACTCAACTTACTCACCAAGGCCTTAGCCTTCCCCAATGAGCTTATTCAAAATACCGCTAAGCTGAATTTTCTCATGGAGATTCAAAACTGCTGAGAATTTTCCAAAGACCAACTCAATCTTGGGTTTAAGCTCCTGAAGCTCCCGCAGCCCCACCACTGAGATTTTAATCCGTTTGGCTCGGCGATCTTCCTCATCTGCAAATTCCTCAATCAACTTCTTTTTTAAAAGACGTTTGATGATTTCAATTCCCGTAGGTGATTCCAAATTATGCATTTCAATAAGCTCCATTTTACGGAAACTCTCCTGATAATCCAAATGTAGCAAAAAGCTGTATTCATCAATGGATGAAATACTAGAATTGGATAAAGCCTCCTTGGTCTGCTTTTTCAAGTCCTTATTCAAATACATAATTTTAAAAGTAAGCAGCAACTCATCATGGGGAGTATGTTCAGAACTAGACTCTTCCACAAACAACCTATTGTTCAACCAAGTGGTCTGGGTCACTTTTGACAAAAAAGAAACGCTTTATGATTACCTCAAAACAGATCAAGGGAAAGAAGATCATGGTGAAGGTGAAGACATGGAGAGTATTATTGAGTCTTTTGTCATGTATGACCTTGATCCTGTTAGTAAAAGGCTATTGCCTAAAAGCTAAAGTCAGCGCATAGTCGCTTCAAAAGCTTAATAGGACTTCCAGATATTTTCGGGAGTCCTATTTTTATATACTTATGCCTGACACAAGTGGATTATTCCAAAAAATCTAATTGTACCGTATCGTCTACGGCTAAACCAAAAAGCGATGCCGCCTTACCCAGATTGACCGCAATTTCGAGCAAGCCTGCCGAATTGAAGAGGCAGAGCACCTCGCCTACGGGAACATCCGCATAGTTGCGACTCAACTCAGAAATGGGGTCAAAGCGTTTGAAGTACAGCTCAAAAGCTCTACCTTGGGCAATTCGATTGAACAAATCCCGATCTACATTGAGGACTACATTTTCATATACATCTACGTGCATTACAGCTGCTCGAATATAATCTTTACCCGTAATAGGGCGAAGTCCAATGCGTTCTACATAGTGCTGACAAGGCTTTCCAATTTTGGAGAAGGGCTTATTTTGAAAGATATGAGCCACTGCCCTAGCAAAAACCAATTGCATATCTAGCAGGTTCGGTTCCAAAGCGGTATCCAGCTCCAATTCATAAATCAATTCTGCGGGTTCCTCAAAAAGTAATGAAAACAGCCCATTATCAGCAGCTATAAAGTAATGCCCATCTTTTAGCACTACCAAAAAACGGGGGTTGGCATCATAGAAGTTGTGCACACTCAACAAATGTACCGTTCCTCTGGGGAAGCTAGGGTAAACATTTCGCAACATAAAAGCAGCCTCTACGATATTAAAAGCCGCCACCTGATGCGAGACCTCTACAAACTGAACTGGCAAGCCATAGCTCAAAATCCGTCCTTTGAGCATTGCTGCATAATAGTCCCGTTGACCAAAATCAGTGGTGAGTGTTAAAATATTCATAGTTGATTGCCATATTCCATACCAAGCCTCATTTAGAATGAAGAAAGACAAAGATAAAAAATTAAAAGAAGTTCAACACTTTCTAAGCCATAACAAGTCTAGCACTTTGTAAAAAGATCCTCTAGTATTACAACCGACTGCCTAAGTTTTATTAACTTAGTTGCCCAAATTAACCAATAAAAACAGTACTACATGGCTAAAATTCTCATTATTGATGATGAAGAAAGCATCCGGAATGTGCTACGTGACATTTTAGAGATGGAAGATTATGAAGTTGATGAAGCCAAAGATGGAATCAACGCCCTTTCTAAAGTTAAAAAAGCCGACTTTGATGCCGTTATTTGCGACATCAAAATGCCTAAAATGGATGGTATGGAAGTCTTGGAACGCATCCAGATTCTCCGCCCCGACATCCCTGTCATTATGATCTCTGGGCATGGCGATATTGATACAGCAGTGGAAACCGTAAAAAAAGGAGCCTTCGACTATATCTCCAAACCACCAGATCTCAATCGCTTGTTAATTACCATCCGCAACGCCCTCGACAAATCTAGTTTGGTATCTGAAACCAAGGTCCTCAAAAAGAAGATTAGCAAAAGCAAGACCCAAGAAATCATCGGGGAGTCGGAGGGAATTAGTAAAATCAAAGAAACCATTGAACGAGTAGCCCCTACCGATGCCCGTGTTTTGGTTACAGGCTCTAATGGAACGGGGAAAGAGTTGGTAGCACGCTGGATTCATGAAAAAAGTGAACGGGCGGATAAACTCCTAGTAGAAGTCAACTGTGCCGCCATCCCCTCAGAACTCATTGAATCTGAACTTTTTGGCCATGAAAAAGGAGCCTTTACCTCTGCGCACAAACAACGCATCGGTAAATTCGAACAGGCACATGGAGGCACCCTCTTCTTGGATGAAATTGGCGATATGAGCCTTTCTGCCCAGGCTAAAGTCCTGCGAGCCTTGCAAGAAAATCGCATTACTCGAGTAGGTGGCGACAAAGACATCAAAGTAGATGTGCGGGTGATTGCGGCAACCAACAAAGACCTGCGCAAAGAAATCGCGGCTGGCCGTTTTCGAGAAGATCTCTATCACCGACTTGCAGTGATTATCATCCAAGTTCCCTCCCTCAACGAACGTAAAGGCGATATTCCACTTTTGGTCGATCATTTTGTACAATCCGTTTGTGATGAATATGGTCGCCCTGTCAAAAAAGTACAGCCTAAAGCGATTGAGCTCCTACAAGAGATGGATTGGACAGGGAATATTCGGGAGTTGCGCAATGTGATTGAACGCCTGATTATCCTTTCGGGTAAGGAAATTACTGCCGAAGATGTAGACAGTTATGTGGCACCCACTATGCGAAAGTTTAGCCCCCTACATAGCATTTTCCAAAAACATGAAAGTTTAGAAGCTGTACAAAAAGAAGTGGAAGAAGCTTGGAAGCTCTATAAAAAGTAATTTTTGCTAAGGAGGGGCACCCACAGGGGTCGCTATGGTCACTAGCTCGTGCCAAGGGCACCCCTTTGGGGCTGTTTGCTCGGCCCCGCTTTTCAATCGGGTCTGCTCCTTGCAGTCGCACTAGTTCCCAGCGCTACGCCTACCAGCAAAGCACTCTATAAAACTTCACAAGGAACGAATTCCTTGTCTTCGAAATATTAAGGTGCGAGGGCTTGAAACCTGTATGTATTTAGCGTAGGGAGTCTTTCCCCTAGGGATGCCCTTGGCATAGGCTCCCGAAGCGACCCCGACGCAAGCCGGAGCCTTTAGGCTTCGCTAAATAGCATGCTCAATAGTATTCTGAAGCCTAAAGGCTACGGCTTGCGTAGATCAACTTTTTTGAAGTCTAAAAAGTCAAAAATTACGCTAAACACATACTAAACCCTCGCTCCTTCGCTTTCACCTTGCCAAGGCTTTAAAGCCTTCGACGAAAAATAAAATCAGGTGTTAAACAAACTCCAAAACTACAATCAAAAAGAACAGCTCTTCGATCCCCAAAAAGATCGCATTCTGCTTGCGATTAGTGGAGGAGTAGATTCTGTAGTATTGGCCTGGCTTTTAAAAGCATGGGGAGTAGATTTTGCACTAGCCCACTGCAATTTTCAACTCAGAGCAGCAGAATCGGATCAAGATGCCATCTTTGTTCGCCAACTTGCCCAACAACTCCAACGCCCTTATTTTGAGGTTCGCTTTCAAACAGAACAAGAAGCCGTCAAGCACAAAAGCTCCATTCAAGCAACCGCTCGAGTCTTGCGTTACAACTGGCTAGAAAAGATCCGCCAAGCGGAAAACTACCGCTATATTGCCACCGCCCACCATAGCGACGACAATATAGAATCGCTCTTGCTCAACTTGATACATGGCTCTGGTATTCGGGGCTTGCATGGCATTTTACCTAAACAAGTCGATCTTCACATCATCCGCCCCCTACTTTTTGCCAGTAAAGCAGCGATTCAGACCTATGCCAAGCAAGAGAGCCTCAAATTTAGAGAAGATAGTAGTAATGCCAGCAGCAAATACACCCGCAATCGCCTGAGGCATGAGGTGCTTCCCGTTTTTAAAGCACTCAACCCCTCTCTCAATCAGACTTTTGATGAAAACTTCCAGCATTTTCGAGAAATTGAGTGGCTCTATCATCAGGCCATTCAAAAGCTGCAAAAAGACTTGGTGCAGGAAGCAGAAGGCGCTGCCATTTGGAAAATCCATATTCCTAGTTTGCAAGCTATTCCAGCTCAGCAAAGCTTGTTATTTGAATCGTTGCGGCCCTATGGCTTTCAGGGTAGGCAAGTCGCCCAAATCATCGAGCATTTAGGAGGCGAATCGGGGGCGATCTATCAGTCCCCTAGCCATCAAGTTTTGCGCAATCGAGATGAGTTGATTCTCATGCCCCTCGCCCCCAAAACCAATACAGCCGAAATATTAGAACTAGAGGCAATCCCCGGCTTGGGGCATCAAAAGCATGTGGAACTCCCCGATGGGCAACAACTGCTCCTCTCCCACTATCCCCTTAGCGAGTTTCAGCCCAAGGGCGATGCTAATATTGCCTATTTTGATGCCGACTTGCTTGGCCAAAGCAGGCTGCGCCTGCGACGCTGGCAAAAAGGCGACCGCTTTCAACCCTTTGGACTAGGCGGACAACACAAAAAACTAAGCAGCCTGTTCAAAGACTTGAAGCTTTCCGTATTAGAAAAGCAAAAAATCTGGATTTTGGAAGTAGATGAAAGCATTGCTTGGGTGTTGGGACTAAGAAGCAGTGAGGCCTTTAAGGTTAGCACTAGCAGTTCCGCAGTTATTGAAATCAAAATTAGATCCACCACTCCATAAAACAAGATCCCTAAGGATCTATCTCAACATGGTTCGCAGTTGGGCGATATTAAAAACAAGACGAAAAAAATCATCTAGCCCTAAAATTTAGTATTTTTGTAAAGGACAAAACAAAATAATTATGGCATTGCAAGATAGATATATCAACCCCTTAACTGATTTCGGTTTTAAACGCTTATTTGGTTCAGAGCCCAATAAAGCTCTTCTTATAGATTTTCTGAATCAACTCCTACCTGAGAAACATAAAATCAAAGAGTTAAGCTATTCAAAAAATGAGCAAATGCCTGAGAATGTAGTAGAACGAAAAGCCATTTTTGATATTTTTTGTGAGAGCGAAACAGGCGAGAAGTTCATTGTTGAAGTTCAAAAGGCAAAACATAATTTTTTCAAAGATCGAAGTATTTATTATTCTACATTTCCAATCAGGGAACAAGCTAAAACTGGTAATTGGAACTTCAAACTTTCCGCAGTTTATACTATTGGTATTTTAGATTTTATCTTTGATGAACATAAAAATGATAGGGATATTATTCATACTGTTCAGCTCAAAGATCAGAATGATGAAATATTTTATGATAAATTGACCTTTATTTATATTGAGTTACCAAAATTTACGAAAACTGTGGAAGAACTAGAGAGTCGACAAGAAAAATGGCTTTATGTATTTAGACATTTGGCAGATCTTCAAAATCTTCCACAAGCTCTTCAAGACCGAATTTTTAAAAAATTATTTGATGCTGCCGAAATAGCTCAATTCAGTCCAGAAGAAAAGAAACTCTATGAAGAAAGTTTGAAAAGCTATCGTGATATGCAAAAT
>CAZOLU010000027.1:14159-17748 GCA_964580485.1 uncultured Saprospiraceae bacterium
TTATTGATACAGCTAGGGAGGAAGGTCGTGAGGAAGGGCTCATCGAAGGTAAAAATGCTAGAAACATTGAAATAGCAAAAGAAATGAAAGCCAAAGGGATGGATCTATCTCTAATCCAACAACTTACGGGCTTATCTGAAGAAGAAATTCAAAAGTTATAAAAAAAGACCTCACCCAAGAGCGTATAGTCGGTATGCTTAGCCATTGTTTTCAGGTCTTGGGATGATACAGGGCTTCGGTACCTCACGGCTTGTACTCCGCTCAAAATGGGATTAGCCTAAAAGCATTCCTTCATGGCTTCTACACCAACCTTTAAAAGCAGTACTTTTTGTTTTTCTACCTGAATCTAATTACATTTGTTGAAACACAATCCCTCAATTTCTAAACCACTTCAAGCTCATAAAATCAAAAAATACATAGCAATGAAAACAAATACAACATTATCCTCTCAAGAATTGATGGGACTAGAAAATGAATATGGAGCACACAACTACCACCCACTCCCTGTTGTTTTAGCCAAAGGAGAAGGGGTCTATGTTTGGGATGTAGAAGGCAAAAAATACTACGACTTCCTCTCCGCCTATTCCGCCATCAATCAGGGACATGGACACCCCCGTATTGTAAAAGCCTTAAAAGATCAGGCCGACCAACTGACCCTCACCTCCCGTGCTTTCTACAACGACAAATTGGGAGTTTATGAACAATACGCCACAGCATACTTTGGTTTTGATAAATTGCTGCCCATGAACTCTGGTGCAGAGGCCGTAGAAACTGCCATCAAAATCTGTCGCAAATGGGGTTATGAAAAGAAAGGCATTCCTCATGACAAGGCGATTATTGTCGTTTGTGGACAAAACTTTCATGGTCGAACCACTACGATTATTTCCTTTTCTAGCGATCCAGATGCCAAAGGAAATTTTGGCCCCTATACCCCAGGCTTCATCTCTGTTCCCTACAATGACTTGGAAGCACTGACCGCAGTAGTAGAAGAACATCATCAGCATATTGCAGGCTTTTTAGTAGAGCCCATTCAGGGAGAAGCAGGTGTTTTTGTGCCCGATGCAGACTTTATTCCAGAAGCAGCAGCCTTGTGCAAAGCACATAACATTCTCTTTATTGCCGATGAGATTCAAACAGGCATTGCCCGTACAGGCAGTTTGTTGCGGATTTGTGGAGATTGTAGTTGTCAAGGACATTGTGAAAAACAGGAAAGCTATACCACACCTGATATTCTGATTTTAGGGAAAGCCCTATCTGGAGGCGTTTATCCAGTTTCCGCAGTATTAGCCAATAATCCTATTATGAACGTCATACAACCTGGACAACACGGTAGCACCTTTGGCGGAAACCCCTTGGCCTGTGCCGTAGCAATGGAAGCCTTGGAAGTCGTTCGTGATGAAAAACTAGCTCAAAATGCTCGAAAATTAGGCAATATCTTTAGAGCGCGCATGCAAAAAGAAGTGGTAGAAGCTTCTGATCGTGTGAATTTGGTTCGGGGTAAAGGATTACTCAATGCCATTGTCATCAACGACTCGCCAGAAAGCAGTACTGCTTGGAATATTTGTGTAAAACTAGCAGAAAATGGCCTTTTGGCCAAACCTACACATGGCAATATCATCCGCTTTGCACCGCCTTTGGTAATGACCGAAGCACAATTGCATGAATGCTGTGATATCGTTCGAGATACCATCCTAAACTATGAAGCTTAGATTACGCTCAGCTGCTCTTAATACCACATCGGGGCGAGCCCCAAGGGCTAGGAACTGCACGCCTTCAGCGCACAATCTCATAAAGCGCTGAAGGCGCGGCATTCCAGTTCATGGGGTACAAGCCCCATGCTCCCTTTGCAGCAAGCCTCTAAATCAGGCTATTTAGTGCCAGCAACATCCCCTTGGCCTTCAATAAACACTCCTCGTACTCCAATTCAGGATCAGAATCATACACAATAGCCCCACCAACCTGAAAAGAGAGGTATTGGCGTTGAGCATTATAGAGTAAAGACCGAATAATGACGTTAAAATCAAAATCCCCCTCCGGACTAAAATAACCTACCGCCCCAGAATACAAGCCCCGTTTTCGAGTTTCATAATGCTCAATCAAGCGCATAGACATAACTTTCGGCGCACCCGTCATCGAGCCCATAGGAAAGGCAGCTTTCAGTGCATCCAGCGCATGAAGCTCCGCTCTTAAACGCCCACTAACCGTAGAAATCATCTGCGACACCTGATTAAAGCCATAGATCCCAAACAACTCCTCTACCGCTACGCTTCCAATTTCAGCAACACGCGCCAAATCATTCCGCACCAAATCCACAATCATCACATTTTCAGCCCGATCCTTTTCACTGGCCAACAATGCTGCCTGCAGTTCGGCATCCTCCTCGGCATTTTCCCCACGCCTGATCGTCCCTTTGATTGGTTGAGAAATCAACTGGGTGCCCTCCTTGAATAAAAAACGCTCCGGACTTCCCGAAAGGAGATGATGATCGCCCTGACGGTAGTAGCAAGAAAAGGGAGCTTGCGTCAATGCATTCAGTCGCCAATACAGCGATAAGGGCTCGATGCTTGTCGATACAGCAAAAAATTCCTGACAAAAATTCAACTCATACACATCCCCCTCCACAATATGCTGGCGAATCGCCTCAATTTTTTGAAGATACTCGGCCTTGCTGAGTCGAGCCTGAACCTGAGGAGCCTGAGCAGGCGGCTTCCCTTGCAAGGGAGCCGTTGCCAAAATGCCCTGCCAAACTTGCGCTGCCTCAGCCGACCAAAGCAACACCCTTTGCTGATCGGGCAGAATAACGATACAATGTTGCGGTACAAAAAAATGAAGCAAGGGCCAAGCTAGGGCATCAGGATTTTGAGAATCTAAAACTTCCAACTCATCCTTCAATTCATAACTCAAATAGCCCAATCGCCAAGTCCCCTGATGCGCCTGATAAAAATCCTCTAAAGCCGCCCAAGCCCCTGCTTCTACCCTAATTTCCACCTCAGCCCCTACTCCCAAGAGCATTTCAAAACGATGATAGGCATTATTTTGGTGGGCATTATTATCCAAATAACTCACAGGACTATAATCTGCGGCCCAAGCCAAGGCCTTGGCCTTAAAATCCGACAAACTCAAGGTAGAGGGAATCTGAAACTGTTGTACAAGACTATCTGTGGACGAGAGCATAGATAAGATTTTTCTCTTTCGGTGATTAAAACAATCTAGCTTGGGTTCTTGTTAAGAAGATGCTATTTGTAAAAATTATAAAACCGTACAGCAATTGAAATGCAATCAAATTTACTGAATCCTATGCCAAAGGTCCCAAGGACTCCTTTGGTACAGGCTTCAAAAATAGGTACGGTTGTATCGTAAAAATATTGAATAAACTACAAAAAAACGACAACTATGAAAATGCTTTCATCTTTTCTGCTCTTATCCTTGGTTTTCTTATTATCTACAGCCTTTAGTGCAGACCGAAGCAACAAAACAGTACATGATTTTACCGTACAAGATATTCAAGGAAATGATGTAAAACTCTCCGATTTTAAAGGGAAGGTATTGTTGATTGTGAATGTGGCCAGCAAATGTGGATTGACCCCCC
>CAZOLU010000028.1:0-17536 GCA_964580485.1 uncultured Saprospiraceae bacterium
TGCATTAACATATTTATACTAAAATCAAAATTTTTGGCCTGCGAAAGGTCAGTATTTAAATGTCATAAAATATGATAAATAAATTACTTTTTTTTCCTAAAAAAATATTTTGTATCTCTTTTCAAAGAACGGGAACCACTTCTGTAGGTAAGTTTTTTTTAGATCAAGGCTATCGTGTAGCATCTTATAATTACTCTAGATCTAATAGATGGACACAGAGTTGGTTTGATGGCGACTATGAAAAGATATTTAAATCTTGGGCTTTCAAACGGAACCAAGTTTTTGAGGATGATCCTTGGTGGTGCATGAATTTCTACAAATATCTTTATCATCGTTTTCCAGAATCAAGGTTTATATTATTTACTCGTGATGCAAATAGTTGGTTTGACTCTATGTCAAAATATTCAAATGGAAAAACGCTTGGTAATACTTATATGCATAGTGTTTTGTATAGAAGATTGACTGAGTATAAATCTCTGCCTGAGGTAGACCTAAAAGATATTCACTCAATAGATAATTCACTAAAAATAGAAGAAAAGCATCGATCACATTATAAACAGGTTTATGTTGAAAGGAATCAAGAGGTTATTGATTTTTTCAAAAGACATGATTCGTCTCGACTTATCCATTTAGACTTAGAGGATTCAAAGAAGTGGGTGAAGTTAGGTGATTTTTTCAATATTAAAGTGAATCCAAATCTAGAGGTTCACGAAAATAAATCTGTGTAATATTCTTTTTATGATACCAGTAACCAAACCCTTCCTTCCTCCAATAGAGGAATATCAAGCCTACCTCCAAGAAGTTTGGGAACGTAATTGGCTGACCAATAATGGCCCACTGGTCAATGATTTAGAGCTGAAACTTAAAGAGTATTTGGGTTTGTCCCATGTATTGTTTTTGTCTAATGGAACCATAGCTTTACAAATTGCAATTAAAGCCTTAGACCTAGAGGGAGAAATAATAACGACCCCCTTTTCTTATGTAGCTACAACTTCCAGCATCGTTTGGGAAAATTGTATTCCTGTGTTTGCTGATATAGACCCCCATAGTTTTAATATAGATCCAAATGATATTGAATCTTGTATTACCGATAAGACTTCTGCGATTTTGGCTACGCATGTATATGGGAATCCCTGCGATATTGATGCTATACAAGAGATAGCAGATAAGTATAACTTAAAGGTAATATATGATGCAGCGCATTGTTTTGGTACGAAATATAAAGGACAGTCTGTATTAGAATATGGAGATATCAGTACCATTAGTTTTCATGCGACCAAGCTATTCCATACAACAGAAGGAGGGGCAGTAATCACGAAAAGTCAAGAACTAAATCGTAAAATGGATCTTTTACGTAATTTTGGACATGATGGCCCCGATGTTTTTAGTGCCGTAGGAGTAAATGGTAAGAATTCAGAACTGCATGCAGCAATGGGTTTAGTAAATTTGAGGTATGCAAATTCGATTCTAGCTAAACGAAAAAATGATCACGCCCTTTATGACCAACACCTCAATCGTTTGAATTTGCAAAAGCCATATATTGGAGACAAGGCAGCATTTAATTATGCTTATTATCCAGTTGTTTTTGAATCTGAGGAAGTCTGTTTAAAAGTGTTTAATATACTGGCGCGAAATCGTATTTATGCAAGACGCTATTTTTATCCAGCATTATCTGAACTATATTATGTAAATAAAAGGAAAGAGTTGCCCGTTGCCTTAGATGTCGCTAAGAGAGTTTTGTGCTTGCCTTTGTATTATCAAATGACTGAGGCAGAAGTTGATATGGTTTGTAAGTTGATTAAAAAGGCTTTTTAGAAAGGAAAGGATAATGCTTTTTTTAACTTTGGGAAAAAGTACCGATAAATGTATTACACAAAGCAAGAACTTTACAGATTTAACTTTCTAGAATTAGGTGATAATGTGAAAATTTCTAAAAAAGCTTCAATATATGGTGCAAATCATATAAAAATAGGAAGTAATGTTCGAATTGATGATTTTTGTGTTTTGAGTGCAGGGACTGAAGGTTTTGAAATTGGTAGTCATGTGCATATTGCTGTATATGCAGCGATGATTGGTAAGGCGAAAATCACTTTGGGAGATTTTTGTGGAATATCCTCAAGAGTGACTATCTATTCATCAAATGATGATTATTCGGGGAATTATTTAACAGGCCCTACTCTCAACGCACCTTACACAAATGTAACTCATGCTCCTGTTGATTTAGGAAAACATGTAATTGTAGGAAGTGGGACTATTATTTTACCAGGAGTGGTTCTTGGAGAAGGTGTTGCCGTTGGTGCTAATAGTTTAGTTAATAAAAGTTTTGAAGAATTTCAAGTAATAATGGGAGTTCCTGCTAAGTATAAAAAAAATAGGAGTAGAAAACTACTAGAGTTGGAAAGCAAGTTGTTGATAGAGAAAAAAGTAGATGGAAGAGACTTATAATATGCTGTCGAGATATTCGTTGTAGCGCTGTTGCTAAGAATATATCCCAATAATAGTTATATAGTTTTAAAGAATAAGGAGTATTAGATGCAAAAAAATATTGCATAAATTATATGATTACACACCTCTGTAGTGATGAAAAATTTATTGATTGGGTCATTAAGATATTTGAAAAGCTTAATGCTAATAATAACTTATTTTTAGTACTGACTGATAATAAGAATTTAACCTACGTTAAGCAGAAAGAAAAGGTAGAAATATATTCCTATAATCATGCTAGAGTTCTTGAACTCTGTAATGAGTCAGAAGCTGTAATAATCCATTCTTTTCTAGACAAAAAGTACTATTGGGTTGGAGCTATAGATAAGCAGGTAAAAGTTTTGTGGTCATGTTGGGGAGCAGATTTTTATAATCAAAAAGTATTTGAGCAAAAATATTATTCTTTATATGGTAAACTGACTAAGGAGTATATACAGCAACACACTCCGAAAAAAAGGACAAAGGCTAGAATAATAGATAATTTAAGATCATTACATAAATATTATTATAAACTCAAAACGGGAACCTACCCTCTTGAGCATCATTTGCATAAAGCATATAAGAGAATTGATTACTTAGCAACAGTTATTCCTTCAGAATTTGAGTTAATCAAGAATACTTTATCTTTAAATAAAACTGTAAAGTATTTACCTTTTAGTTATGGTTCATTAAGTGGCATTCTAGGAAGTTTTCTGGAGAATGAGTCAAAACTAGGGAAAGGTATTTTAGTAGGGAATTCAGCACACCCAACTAATAATCACCTTGAAATTATTGAAAATTTAAAGGAAAAAAATATAAAATCTCAGCTTTTATTCCCACTAAGTTATGGTTCTGAACCCTATAAAAAAATGATAGTAGAAGAAGGACGTGTTAAGTTTGGTAAAGATTTTATACCTTTAACTAGATTTCTGTCTTTAGAAGAATATATAAAAACTGTAACTTCGTGCTCTGTAATGATCATGAATCAATACAGACAACAAGCTGTAGGAAATATTATATTAGGATTATATCTTGGGATGAGGGTCTTTCTGAATCCTAAGAGTAAAGTTTATTCTTTTTTGAAAGAAAAAGGGGCTATTGTTTTTGACTTCGAAGCAGAGTTTAACAAAGAAGAAGACTTACTAGCTATAGATGAAGTACAAAAGAAAAAAAATCGAGAAATTCTTCATCAAATATGGGGAGATAAAATAATTAGGAATCAGACTGAATCTCTCATAGAGGCACTAAAGAATGATAAGAAATAGAAAATGGATGACCCACTAATATCTATACTCATCCCGGTATTCAATCAAGGAAAAATAGTATTAGAAACGCTAAATTCCGTGAGGCAGCAGAGTTATCAGAACTGGGAATGTATCATTATTGATGATGGGTCTACAGACAATACGCCTGAAATTATAAAAAAATATATAAAAAGAGATAGTCGCTTTCAGTTTTTTGAAAGAGACCGCCTACCCAAAGGAGGGAGTGTGTGCAGAAATATAGCACTAAGCTGTGCTACAGGAGAATATGTAATGTTTTTGGACAGTGACGATCTCATTATTCCTGAATGTTTAGAAGGCCGAATGGATAAAGCTAAGACAAATCCAGGTTTTGATCTTTGGGTTTTTCGTACGGGAGTTTTTCATAAGGAAATTGGTGATAGTCAAAAGGTTTTGGTAGCAGAAACAAATATAGACCCTCTATATTTATTTTTAAGACATTCAAGGCCATTACCATGGCATACGATGGGACCTCTATGGAGAAGCCGTAGCTTATTAGAGTTGGGTGGGTTTAATGAAAACTATCCTCGGCTTCAAGATCCTGAGTTACATACAAGAGCCTTGTTAAATGGACTAAAGGTTTATGTTGAGAGTAAAACAGTTGATAATTATTACAGACAGCCATTACGGAGTAAAAGAACTTCTCAACTTTCTATAGAAGAGCAAAGACAAAAAGCAACGGTTGCTTTAATAGGGGCATCGTATTACTATCAAGATGTTATTAGATTAAGTAAAGATAGAGAGGATCTTGTAGTTATTAGAAAAGAGTTGGGTAGGATGTATAGTCATTTTTTTAAGTTATACCACACTTATATTTATGAGTTAAAGCCTTTATATTGGGAGCAGTTGAGCTTACTCCGCAAAAATGGGGCAATATCTCTTTTTAAATATAAGATATATGAAATGGCTTTAAAATATCCATTTTTAACTAGAACCAAAGGAATACGGGGCTTTTTTTGGAGGCTATACTAAGTTAGGAGTCTAATTTGAAAATAATAAAGTAGTATATGAAGGTAAATATTATTTTCCCCTATCATATCACCTTTAGCCCTAAATATGGAGGTGCTGCATCGAGGTGGATTTATGAAGTTCTATCAAGAATACCTCAGGATAAAACAGAACGGTTTAGGGTATTATTACCGGCAGATAGAACACAAGCTTTGTATGAAATAGGAGGAATAGGGAGACCGTTTGTTTCTACTTGGGCGAACTGGGCAAGAGAGAATTTTTTTTTTAAATGAGGCTAAAAGAGAAAATCTAGCTATAAAAAGTCGGTAAATGGTCAATTATTGGATAAACCTTTTTTTTGAGAAGCAAAAGCTTTGGAAAGCTAAGAATAAAAAAAGTTTTTTATATACCAGAGAACAAGCAGCGAACCCTTCACTTTTCTTTATTATGTCTTGTGGGCGTTCAGGAACAACTCTCTTACGCAAGATGTTGATGCGCTCGAATCAAATACATATACCACCAGAATCAGATGATTTGATACCATCTGTAATCTCTTTGTATTTAGAAAATCTACAATTGAATTGGGAGGGTCGCGTTGATCTTTGCCTAGACCTCTACCAACAGGATAAAAGCTTCAAATTTTGGAATGTAAATTTGGTAGAATATGCAGAAGAGCTGTATACTCTACCTAAAGATCGACATCAACTTAGAACTATTGTAGATTTTATCTATAAAAAACATGCAGAGCTTTACAGCTCTAGTGTAAAATATATTGGAGATAAGACACCCTACCTTATACTTCGTATTGACTGGGTACTTAGCTTGTATCCTAATGCTAAAATTATTCACTTATATCGAGATGGACGAGCTGTAGTAGCTTCAAGAATGGCAGTTTTCAATGAAACAATTGAGCAGGCTAGTAATCGATGGCTTTGGTCATTAAAGGCTGTTAGTAAACTTAAAAGTAAGGGGTATTCCAATTTGTTAGAAGTCTGTTATGAAGATCTTGTTCGGAAACCAGAATCTAGTTTGAGAAAGATTTGCACTTTTCTAGATCTTCCATATAGTGCGAAAATGCTAGAAGATGAAGTTGTAGAAATGGGAGATGACGTACTGGCACACCATTCAAATACTAAGGAGAGTTTATCTGTAAAGCATATAGAGAAGTGGAAAAATCAATTGAGTGAAGCAGATAAGTTATTCCTTGATAAGAGATTAAAAAAACAATTACAGAAATTGAATTATATAAAATGAAGGTTGGTTTAGTATTTTCTTATCATGTGTATTTTAGTCCTGAATTAGGAGGCCCTGTTACTCGATGGGTCTACGAGGTATTTGATCAACTAGATACTGTGAGTTCTATACAGTTGGTGGTTCCTAATGACAGGTATGATAAGTTATATAAAACTGAAAAAATTCAAATTAAGACCATTAGAACCAATGCGAACTGGCTAACGAAAATATCCTTTTTACAAAGATGGTCAGAAAGTCTAGCATCCCAAGAATGGGGAAGAGTTTTGATTAACTCTTTGAAAGGAGTTAATTGTTTATTCATTGAGAATCGACTACATTATGCGCCAATTTTGCGAAGACTTGGCTATAAAGGTAAAATATACGTTCATATCCATAATGAATTATTTAGAAAGTCATCTCCTCAATATTTAGAGAAATTAGATAAAAGTATTGATGGTTTACTATCTTGTTGTGAAGCAGTATTAGTACCCCTAAAAGAATCTTGTCCAAGTTTATATGAAAAAGGACAGGTCATCTATAATGGAGTAGATACTCAATTTTTTTATCCAAGAACTGAAACTAAAAAAGATAATGTATTGCTTTTTGTGGGAAGAATGGTAGAGCAGAAAGGCGTACATTTATTATTAGATGCTTATAGAAAATTATTAAGAATATACCCTGACTTAATCTTAAAACTAGCAGGCAGCGCGAGCTTTGGAGGTGGACGAAAGCTAACTGAGTATGAAAAAAAAATTGAGAAAGAAGTAGATGCGATAAATGCGCATGGTGGGACTGTAGAAATGTTAGGTTTTGTAGAGCACGATACAGAACTTCCTAAGTTATATTCTGAAGCTACTGTTTTCTGTGTAAGTTCTCAATATACTGAGGCCTTCCCGATGGTGATCGTAGAAGCGATGTTTTGTGGCACTGCTGTGGTTGCTCCGAGATTGGGAGGTATTCCAGAAGCATTACCATCTGATGAGTTGATTTATCCAGAAGGAAAGGTGGAAGAAATGTACAAAAAAATAGAGAAGGTGTTGAGTAATAAAGAGTACAGAGAAAAAGTAGAGGCGCAAAATCTAAAATATGCTAAACAGCATTTTACTTGGGATCTTATTCGAGATCGATTTGAAGAAATTCTGACAACCATATAATGAAAGTACTACATATTACAAATTGGTATTATAGTAATGAAGAACCTGGAAAAGTACCTTTTATAAAAGAGCATCTCGATGCCTTGCAACTTTTTTGCGAAAATGAAATTGTGCATGTTGAGGTGAAGTCTGATAGTAAGGCCTTTTATCAGCTAGAGAACTACCGCCTAGGGGAGTGGGAGGAAGCTTTTGTGTTGAGCTCTAGGTTCGCTTCTTCTTGGAGAGTAAAGGAATGGATGAGCTATCGTTTATTGCTTAAAGTTTTGAAACACTATGATGTGAATAATGAGTACGACCTACTGAACATTCATACTGCTTATCCACTTTGTACCTTTACTCAAAAACTATTGAAATACCTTGAGGTTCCAGTTGTTTTTACAGAGCATTGGACTGCTTTTTATTTTAATTTCAATCTACCCAAGGAAACTAACAAATTAGATAGAATTAAGAATATTTATCGGCATAATATTCCTGTCATTACGGTTTCCAAAGCCTTAGGAGCTGATATTAGCAGGTTCTCAGGAAATACAAGTTTCAAAAATTATATAGTGCCTAATGTTGTAAGATCTGAACTATTTAGTTACAAAAAGAGAGCATTGCCCGAAGTACCGACTTTTTACATGTTGAACTGCTGGAGAAAAATAAAATCTCCCTTTGTTCTGCTTGGAGCATTTAGAACGTTCTTAAAGAAGTATCCCAAGGCTCAGTTAAAAGTTGGGGGCTACGGTCCTTTGTGGAAAGATATGGAAAAATATGTAGCGGAAAATAACTTACAATCCAATGTGGAGATGCTAGGATACGTGGAAAAGGAACAGACTGCAGAGATTTTGCAGACCGTCACAGCCTTTATTCATGCAGCAACTTATGAGACGTTTTCGGTCGTAAATGCCGAGGCTTTGATGTGTGGAGCTCCTGTTGTAGTCTCTAATATTCCAGCTGTTGCTGAATTTGTACATGACAAAAATGGGATCTTAATTTCTGATAATCGAGAAGAAGCCTGGGTAAATGCATTGGAGCGTATAACCGCGAATAATCAGCAATACAATCGTCAGCTAATAAGTGATGAAGTGACTGCAAAGTTTTCTAAAAATGCGGTGGGGAAAACTTATCTTCATGTACTGGTTGATGTTAAGCAAAACTACAATAAATCCTAGAATCGAGCTTCCTTAGAATATGAATCTACTTATCATTGCACATCAATTTCCCCCACTAAATACAGGTGGATCTCATCGTCCATTTAAGTTTGCGAAAAATCTATCTAACTTTGGTATTCAACCTTATATCATAACACCTAAAGCCGAATTGCATACTTCTTCTAGTTTGGATGATTCACTACTCTCCGGCTTGAAATCGAAACTTAATATTATTAGAACCGATATTGAGGGTGAAAAAAGATCTGATCGTTGGTCAGATACTTACTACTTTAATATAGTAGACCTTCATGCTGCTAGGTGGAAGAGATATTTGTTTAAAGCAATAGAAGAGCTACTAGAAACTGTAAAAATCGATGCTTGTTTGATAACTGCCCCCCCTTTTAGCATGGCAAAATTAGGGATTGAAATTAAAAAGAAGTTTCAATTACCCTATATTTTAGATATGCGAGATGCCTGGAGCCATTGGTTGATAACCCCTTATGCATCTTACTGGCACTATAAAAAAACATTGAAGCTAGAAGGAAATGCCTTGGCTGCAGCAGACGCTATTGTTGTGACTTCTCCTCAAACAATTGCTGACTTTCAGGAACTTCATCCCCAAATCCCCAAAAAAAAGTTTCATCTGATTCTGAATGCTTATGATGAAAACCCACCAAATTATCCTGAGCTAATAGAAATGGAAAAGGCTAGTGTTGAAAAACCTATTAGAATTGGTTATGTTGGGAGTTTTTATTATACTCCTTATCAACGTAAGTTAATGTTTGACTCTTGGTGGAAAAAGAAACCGCATCAATATTTACAATATACGCCGCGAAAGGAGGATTGGCTATATCGATCACCTTATTTTTTCTTTAAAGCATTGCAAAAGTTAAAAGAGCAGAGGTCTAACTTACACGAACTTCTACAAGTTGATTTTGTAGGGAGGGTGCCAGAATGGTTAAAACCAATGATTGCTGAGTTTAGATTAGAAGATCTGGTGAATTTGAAAGGCCCTTTATCTCATACCGAAGCATTAGCTTTTCAAGCCTCTTGTGATACCCTTTTGATTACTTCAGCTAAGGTCTTGGGTGGAAGAGATTATAGTATTGCGGGGAAAACTTTTGAATATATATGTAGGCAAAAACCTATCTTAGCCTTTGTATGTGAAGGTGCTCAAAAAGATTTATTAGAAAATACAGGTTTAAGTATGAGTTGTCCTCCAGATGACACAGAAAAATCGACTAGAATTTTAGATAGGATGATTGAAGGTGATTTTAAGTTACATCCTAATCAGGAATATATAAATGGCCTCCACATAAAAGAAACAACAAAAAAATTAGTAGAACTTCTAAAACAACTTTGATATGTCTAAGTTAGATATCCTGCTCATAGCTGGGACGCGACCAAATTTTATCAAATTAGCGCCACTCTACCACCAGTTGTCAAAGGCTGATTGGTGTAATATAAAGATTTGTCATACCGGACAGCACTATGATCGAAATATGTCAGATGTTTTTTGGGAGTATTTACAAATCCCAGAACCCGACTATTCTTTGGGAATAAGTGGGGGGAATGTTCCTCATATCATAGGCAATACAATGGTGGCAATATCAAAACTGTTGACAGAGAATAGTTTTGGACTAGTGATTGTTTTTGGTGATGTAAATGCAACCGCTGCAGGAGCCATTGCTGCCACACAGTTAGGAATCGATGTAATGCATGTTGAAGCAGGACTTAGAAGTTTTGATCGTAGTATGCCTGAAGAGGTTAATCGGGTAATTACAGATCATATTTGTGAGTATTTGATGGTTTCAGAACCTTCTGGCTTAGTTAATTTAAAAAATGAGGGAATTTTAGATGAGAAAGTTCATTTTATTGGGAATATTATGATTGAATCACTTATTAACACTCGTCCTCGTTGGGAAGTAGTTGAATTGCCAGAAGCCGTTCAACATATTTTAGGGCAAGACTTTATAATGTCTACTTTTCATCGACCAGAGAATGTAGATTTTGAAGATCAACTCAAAATTGTAGTAAAAAGATTAGAATCCTTGGCATCTAAAATGCCAGTTGTCTTTCCCGTACACCCTAGAACTAAAGCTAGATTAGAAAAATGGAAAATGTTTGATCAATTGGATAAAAATGATCAAATCATACTCTTACCTCCTTTGGGGTATTTTGAGTTTATCAATCTCATCTCCAAATCAGCATTAGTAGTGACGGATTCAGGCGGTATTCAGGAGGAAACTACTTATTTGCAAAAGCCTTGTGTAACAATTAGAAAAAATACTGAACGTCCCGTTACTATTACGGAAGGAACTAATATCTTAATGGACTTACACGATACCAACTTTATTGCTAAAGTGGAGTCACATTTAGAAGCGTTAATGTCAAAAAATGTTATACCTATTAGCTGTTGGGATAATCAAGTAAGTAGTAGAATTGCAGAAGTGATCAAGGCTAATCTCTTGAAGAGCTAATTTTTTACTATGCAAAAAATAAAATTCGCCATCATCGGCCTCGGCTTCGTCGGTAAGCGACACGCCACCATGATTCAGCGTCACCCAGAGGCTGGTTTAGTTGGCTTTTGCGATGTGCTGCCCAAAGAAGAACTAGGGCTAGAAGGCTTTGAAAATATACCAGTCTATCAAGATATTCAGGAACTACTGCAAAAGGATTTTGATGTACTTTGTGTATGCACTCCAAATGGACTACATGCAGAGCATGCCATTAAGGGGTTGGAAGCGCAGAAACATGTGGTAGTGGAAAAACCAATGGGACTGACTAAGGCAAGTTGCGAGCAGGTTATCTATAAATCTCTCAACGTGTCTCGCAATGTTTTTGTGGTGATGCAAAATCGCTATTCACCCCCTTCTGTCTGGATCAAAGAGGTTATTGATCAGAAACTTTTGGGTGATATTTGTATGGTGCAAATCAATTGCTACTGGAATCGAGATGATCGCTATTATTTTAATAATGGGGAAAAACATGCTTGGAAAGGTACGAATGCGCTAGATGGTGGAACGCTTTTTACACAGTTTTCACATTTTATTGACATTATGTACTGGTTGTTTGGGGATATTACCAATATTCAGGCTAAATTTAAAGATTTTCAGCATCAGCACTCTACCGAATTTGAAGACTCTGGTTTTGTAAGCTTTGATTTTGTCAATGGAGGAATGGGATCTATCAACTATTCAACCGCAGTATATGAGCAGAATATGGAATCTAGCTTGACCATCATAGGATCCAAGGGCTCGGTAAAAATAGGTGGGCAATATATGAATGAGGTGGAATATTGTAACATAGAAAATTATGAAATGCCCGAGTTGCCTGCGGCTAATCCTGCCAATGATTATGGCGCGTATAAGGGCTCTGCTGCCAATCATGTCTATCTGATAGAAAATGTGGTAGATGTGCTGAAAGGGAGAAAGCGTATTACCACCAATGCTCTGGAGGGTTTGAAAGTGGTGGAGATTATTGAGAAAATTTACAGCTTAAAATAAATTAGATGGAATATTTTGTTCACTCAACCGCCATCATAGATTCCGGTGCCCAAATTGGTGCCGGCAGCAAAATCTGGCACTTCTGCCACATTATGTCCAACGCCAAACTCGGACCAAAATGCAATCTAGGTCAGAACGTCTTTGTAGCCGATCATGTGGTCTTGGGTAGGAATGTAAAGGTGCAGAATAATGTATCCATCTACACAGGCGTGACTTGCGATGATGATGTGTTTCTAGGGCCTTCTATGGTCTTTACCAATGTGAGCAATCCACGCTCGGCAGTGAATAGGAGAGGAGACTATGCCAAAACACATGTGGGCAAAGGCGCTACGATTGGAGCCAATGCTACCATTGTTTGTGGTCATGATATTGGAGAATACGCTTTCATCGGAGCGGGTACCGTAGTGACCAAAGATGTGCCTGCTTTTGCCCTGATGGTGGGCAACCCTGCTCGGCAAATTGGCTGGATGTCTAGGTATGGGCAGCGATTGATGTTTGATGAAGCTGGAAGGGCTACCTGCTCGGAAAGTGGGCAGCATTATCAACTCATAGATGGAGCCGTCCAATTTGTCGAAATTTAAGCTTAGCTAGAGCTTATCCTTCTGAAAAAGCTATAAAAATTCGTTGGTATCAAAAAAAACTTTTAGCTTTGGGGAGTTAAAAATGAACAGTTTAGGCCTAAGTCTGATGTCATGGAATTGAAGGAAAAAAATATTTTGATTATTTCTCCAACTGCATGGGATGTTGATGCTCCTGCACGACAGCTCTATGCCTTAGAGCTTGCAGCACAGGGAAATCAAGTATACTTCCTTCACCCACCAACCAAAATCAACTCTGTTACGGCTCGTACCGAATCTGAAAATCTCTTTGTAGTAGATTATCGAGAGAAGCGAAAGCTTTTTGGATTGTTGGGGCTAGCTCCAGAGGATGCTCAGATCAAGCATATCCTAAAACTTATAGGCAAGTCAATTGATGTCGTCTGGAGTTTCGACTGCCAACGATTTAGAGATCTTAGCAAATTTAATGCTGCTGCAAAAATCTTTTATCTCGAAGATTGGCAAGACGAAGTACAGCTTGAACAAACCCTAGCTAATTCCGCTGATTTGGTTTTGGCGGTTTCTGAACCCCTGTCGGAAAAATTAGGCGATTGTAAAGGTGAGGTTGTTGTTTTTCAGCATGGCCTGAACAAAGCGCATAAGCAAGCACTTGGTCGAGTAGAGAAAATCAGAGCCAATACTCAATTTACGACTGGTCGCCTACGCTGCGGTTATATTGGCAATTTACAAAGTAAATACATCGATACCGAAGCTTTTGAGACCATTATTCGTCAAAATCCTACGGTAGAGTTTCACCTCATTGGTCCTTTTGTTAAAGAAAGTAACTTAGCGACTACGGGTAATAAAACTTGGGAAGACCCCTTTGTAGAGTTTTTGATGGGAGCCCCCAATGTACGGATGTATGGTAGTTTGATGATTAAAAGAATGGCAGAATTGCTTCAAACTATGGACCTCCACCTCGTGTGTTATGATGTAAATCAATATGCCAATCAAGTGGCCAATCCGCCTAAAATCTTAGAATATTTAAGTACGGGAAAGGTGGTCGTGGCAACGCCCACACTTGCTTATCAAAAATATCAACACCTGATTCAAATGGCCGATAGTCAAGAGGCTCTTCCTGCGTTATTTAAGCATGTAGTTAGTGATTTGGAGCAGTACAATGCACCTAAATTGACCTTCGATCGCCTAGCCTTTGCCTTGTCCAATACTTATGAGGAACAACTCAAGCGCATCGAAGCTGAATTGACGAAACTAGGATTATAGATGAAAAAGCCTTTGGTTTCGGTGATTATGCCCGCTTATAATGCCGCCGCTTATATCTCCGTAGCAATTCAATCCGTCTTAAATCAAACTTATCAAAACTGGGAACTTCTTATTGTTAATGATGGAAGTAAAGATGATACAGAAGCTAAAATACAGGCTTTTGAGGATTCACGTATTCAGTACTTTAGGCAAGAAAATCAAGGGGTTAGTGCTGCTCGGAATCTGGCATTAAAGCAGATGCAGGGCGATTTTTTTTGTTTTTTAGATGCAGATGATGCCTATCCACCCCAAAGCATTGAAGCCCGCCTTAAAGTTTTTGAGGAATCGGAGGATATTTACTTTGTGGATGGAACTGTTTTGCGGAAAGATGCAGATCTGAAAGAAACACTTTCTGTAAAAAAGCATAGTTTTGTAGGCAATCCAAGGTCGGCTTTGATCCGTTTGGATGAAAGCTGCTTTTTTGGTCCTAGTTGGATGTTGAGAAGAAAGAAGGATAGAAGGTATCAGATGAAAGAGGGGATGACACATGCAGAAGACTTATTCTTCTATATTAGTATTTCTGATAAAGGAATTTACAAAAGTTGTGAGGAAGAAATCCTTTATTACAGAGTAACGGATTCTTCAGCAATGAGTAACCTCAAAGGCTTGGAAAATGGTTATGCTGAGCTATATCAGGAGGTAAAAAAAATAGAGGATGTTGAGCAAGAGGATTTAAATTATTTAAAAAAGCGAATAAGGCGGATAATGTTTCGCTCTTATTTGAGACAGTTAAATCCTATTGCCGCTATTAGTGTACTAATGCGCTATAAACGATTATGAAAATATTCTACATTACATATTGGGGAGTCAAAGATGGTTTAAGTGTGTCAACGGTTTATCCTAATCTAAGCATCTTATCCCAGATGGAGAAGGTAGAATCGATTGATTATTTTACAGTAGAGCGGGATGATAACCAACAATTCAAAGACGCATTGCCTCCAATGCCTAAGCTGACTCATCATCCTATTCAATCTAAAAAGATACTTCATCATCTAATTACTAAAATTTTAGATTGGAGGCGAATCAATCAAACAATTTTAAAGCAAGCTCGAAAAGTAAAACCTGATTTAGTGATTTGCAGGGGGGCTATGTCTGGTCCTGTAGGTAGTTTGCTATATAAAAAATTAGCTATTCCTTATGTTGTAGAGTCTTTTGAACCTCATGCAGATTATATGTTAGAGTCTAAGGTTTGGAAAGAGGGAGGTCTAAAACACTCCTTTCAGGCAAAGAAAGAAGCGAAAATAAAAAAAACAGCTTCAGCCTTGATTACAGTGAGTCATAATTACGCAAATTATTTAATTCAAAAGGAGCAGATTGCTGCTAAGCGAATTTATACAGTACCTTGTTTTGCGAATACTGAAAAGTTTGGATTTAATGCTGAGAAAAGAACTGAAATTCAGAAAAAGCTAAATATTGCCCAAAAAGTCACCACTGCTATCTATTTGGGAAAGTTTGGGGGGATGTATTATGATAAAGAGGCTTTCCAACTCTTTAAAGCAAGTTATGACTATTTTAAAGAGCAGTTTTTCTTAATTCTCCTCTGCCCTCAAAATAAAGAGGAGATAGAACAAAAGCTAAAAGCTGTAGATTTCCCATTAGATCATTGTTGGATAGGAATTGTGCCACATGCCCAAGTCCCTCACTACTTGTCGGTAGCTGATTTTGCCTATAATTTGCATGCTCCAGGGCCAACTCGGATAGCGCTTTCTCCCATCAAAAATGGCGAATATTGGGCAAATGGACTTCCTATTTTAATCTCAGATGGAATTGGAGATGATTCGGATATTATCAAAAGAGAAGGTGGTGGAGCTATTGTAGATGTTCATGATAATGAATCCGTACAAAAAGCCTTATCCAAAATTGAAACAATCATAAGAGTAGATAATCATCGTGATAGAATAAAAGAACTCGCCATCCAACACCGAAACCCCGTTATAGGAGAAGAAGTCTACCACAAAATAATTCAAACGCACATCCAAAATTCCACCCATTAAAGCTTTTTTATTAACTTAGATTCTAAGGCAAATTTCGCTGTTGTTACCTAAGAAATAAGAAAAAGCAAGCCATGAGCAAAAAAATACTCATCACACAATCCAACTATATCCCCTGGAAAGGTTATTTTGATGCGATCGCTCTAGTAGATGAGCTCCTGCTCTACGATGAAATGCAATACACCAAAAGAGATTGGCGCAATCGCAATAAAATTAAGACCCCCAATGGATTACAGTGGTTGAGTATTCCCGTAAAGGTCAAAGGAAAATACGAACAAAAGATTAACGAAACCCAGGTTTCAGACCCATCCTGGGGTAAAAAGCATTGGAATAGCATCAAGCACAACTACCAAAAAGCAGCTTTTTTTAAAGATTATGCAGCAATTTTCGAAGAGCTCTATCTCAACCCCAACACTTCACTGCTCAGTGAAATCAATTACAACTTCATCAAAAGCATCAACCAACTGTTAGGCATTGACACTCCTATTCGTTGGTCCAAAGATTTTGAGTTGAAGGGGGACAAGTCGGAAAAGCTACTCCACCTTTGCCAAGACTTAAATGCAACAGATTACTACTCAGGGCCTGCTGCCCAAAACTATTTAGATAGCAGCCTTTTCGAAGCTCATCAGATTCAAGTACATTGGTTAGATTATTCCAATTATCCCGAATATCCACAACTTTATGGTGATTTTGAACATGGAGTCAGTATCTTAGATCTTATTTTTAATGTTGGAGCATCCCAAGCTCCTGCATACATGAAGCATTTGTCCTAGATCCAGAAATCTTTGCGTAGAGATGAAGCCAGCAATGCCACTGAAAATATCAATTGTTATTCCTGTATATAATGGTGAAAAAACCATTGAAGCCCTATTCCTAGCCATTCTCAAGTTTTTTAAAGAACAGGCTAAAGCCTGGAGCTTTGAGGTCATTTTTGTACACGATTGTGGTAAAGACAACTCCTGGGCGGTGATTCAGCAACTCAAAGCCAAGCACCCCAAGCTCATCAAGGCCATTCAACTCACCCGAAATTATGGACAGCACAATGCCCTCATTTGTGGCTTTAAATATGTAACAGGAGACTTTTTGGTAACCATGGATGAAGATTTACAACATCAACCCAAAGATATTGCTACATTATTAGAGATGCAAAGCCAGGGAGACTACGATGTTGTTTATGGCAAATACAAAACATTAAAGCATTCTTTTTTTAGAAATTTAACCTCCAATATTATCCGAAAATTGTTGAGTTGGGCCATCCCTGAACTGCATCCGGAATATACTGCCTTTCGACTCATTCGTACAGATATTGCCAAACAGTGCATCCACATGCAAAACTCCTACACCTTTTTAGATGGTTATCTTTCTTGGATTACTACACATGTAACCAGTACTTTGGTCGATCATCAAGAGCGTCTTGCTGGGCGCAGTTCCTATACCCTCAAAAAGCTAATCAACCATACCGTCAATATTTTTACCACCTTTTCCAATTTACCGATTCGCCTGTTGACCTTTAGCTCTATTTTTATTTTTATCTTGTCCTTGATCTATTCTTTGGTGGTGTTGTATAAAAAGTTGGTCTTGGGGAATTTGCTTCCAGGTTATGCGAGTTTGATCATTGTAATGGGCTTTGGTGTAGGGCTTATCCTATTGGGGATGGGGATTATAGGAGAATATATTCACCGAATTAACCAAAAGACGACCAAACGTCCCAATTTTGTAGAGCGTAAAATATTGGATTAAATGAAAGCCTTGCGCATCTGTTTTTTAGTATCTGGGGGGGGAGGAACCCTCAAGTTTTTGGTGCAAGCTATTCAAGCACTAAATTTAGATTTGCTGGTGCATGCTGTTATTGCAGATCGCCCTTGTGGGGCCTTGAGCTATGCCCAAAAAACGGGTATCCCCAGTTACGAAATTCAATACACTCGAAAAAGCCCTCAAGCCCTACAAGAGCTATTGAAAAACTTGG
>CAZOLU010000029.1:0-3462 GCA_964580485.1 uncultured Saprospiraceae bacterium
CGAGAGAAAGCCAACTCTTTGAAGCCTTGAAAGGAGTAAAAGAGAAAACTGATACGAGTGTATTGCAAAACGCCAATATGCTGAACAATGAAAGCTACTTTTCGCAGATGACGATTAAGTTTGTGATTGAGCAATTTATGAAAGAACAGGGCATTAAACTAAATGCTGAAAGCTCTAAATACATCAATAATTTACTGGTAAGAGAGTATATGAACGAATTTAACGGATTAAGTGCATGAACCAATAGCGGTTAATTTGTACTTTTAATAAAAAGATTTTAATGTAGTAATTATCCATTTATATGAAAACGCAATTGGAATTTACAGCTGTCTTTATGGAAGACAAAGAAGAAGGAGGATATATCGCCTACCTAAAAGAAATTGACGGCATTTCTACACAAGGAGATACGCTAGAAGAGGCAAAAGAGAACTTAATAGACGCATTTCAATTAGCAATGGAGTACAAAAGTTACGATTTTAATAAAACGAGAAGATGAATATAAATAACCACGTCATTGCGAGGAGTGATAACGACGAGGCAATCTGTATCATTTGCGCTACACTTTAGTAGATTGCCACAGGTTTTCCCAGCACACCTGCTAACACTCAAACCCTCGCAATGACGAATAAATGTATAAATAATCAATATGTATTAACTAATGAACACCATAGACTTTCAAACTAAAACCAAAGAACTGATAGACGACCTAAAGGCGGTATGCGCGCAGTATGGCTTAGGTAACGATGGGAACGAGTTTAAAATCATCACACAGGTTTTTCTGTATAAGTTCTTGAACGACAAATTTGCTTACGAACTCAAACAACTCGATGAGGGTTTGGCTAAAGCCGAAAATTGGGAAGAAATCCTTAGTAACTACTCCGCAGACGACTATGAGATGCTATTGCTGCAACTGAACCCCAACACCGCCAAGCTCCAGCCGAAGCACCTTATCTCGAACCTGTTTAGAGAATCGACCAAAGATGATTTTGCTAAAACGTTTGACGATACGTTGCGCGATATTGCTACGGACAACAAAGGGATTTTTGATGTAACCACCGTAGGGGGAGCAAAGGTAACGCTGTTCGACCGATTGAGCGATTACATCTCGGATGGCAACCAGCGCAACAACTTCTGCAAAGCCCTTATCAACAAGTTGGTTACTTTTAGCTTCGAGCATATTTTTAATGAGAAGTTCGATTTTTACGCTACTATTTTTGAATACCTCATTAAAGACTATAACAGCAACTCGGGCGGGAAATATGCCGAGTATTTTACGCCCCATGCTGTAGCCAAAATTATGGCGAGAATTATGGTGCAGGGCGAAGTGCAAAGCGTAACTTGTTACGATCCCAGCGCAGGTTCGGGAACGCTGCTGATGAACCTTGCCCATGCCATTGGCGAAGATAAATGTACGCTCTACTCCCAAGATATTTCGCAGAAGTCTTCGAGCTTGTTGCGCCTCAACCTCATCCTGAACGGCTTGGTGCATTCTATCCAAAACATCATTCAGGGGAATACGATTAAAGAACCCTATCATTTCAATAATAAGGCGCAGCCGAAGTTCGATTACATTGTCTCTAACCCGCCTTTTAAGCTAGACTACTCCGACTTTCGGGACGATTTGGACACCAAGGAAAACAACGAGCGTTTCTTTGCGGGCATTGCCAAAGTACCTGCCAAAGCGAAGGATAAAATGGCGATTTATCCGCTGTTTATACAGCACATTATGTACAGCCTGAACCAAGGCGGAAAGGCCGCCATTGTAGTACCCACGGGGTTTATCACCGCACAAAGTGGCATTGATAAGAAGATACGGCAACGCTTGGTAGAACGGAAGATGTTGGCGGGGGTGGTAAGTATGCCGAGCAATATTTTTGCTTCTACGGGTACGAACGTTTCTATCTTGTTTATTGACGATACCAACCGAGAAGGCGTGGTGCTGCTAGATGCCTCTAACTTGGGCGAAACGGTGAAAGACGGCAAGAACCAAAAAACGGTACTCACTACGGCAGAGGAAGATAAAATAATTAACACCTTCAATAACAAAGAAGCGGTGGACGACTTCTCGGTAGTGGTGAGCTACGAGGAGATTGCAGCCAAAAACTACAGCTTTAGCGCAGGGCAGTATTTTGAAGTGAAGATTGAGTATGTGGACATTAGCCACGAGGAGTTTACCGCCAAAATGCAAGGCTACCAAAGTAATTTAAACGACCTATTCGCAGAGTCGAAGGAGTTGGAAACTGAAATTCAGAAGCAGTTGGAGGGCTTGGGGTATGAGTAAATTAAAAGTAGTTTTGTCAGACATAACAGATAATTTTGATAATATACGAGTTCCATTATCATCAAAAGAACGAGCTAAAATTGATAAGGTATATCCATATTATGGCGCACAGGGAATTATAGATTACGTTGACGATTACCTATTTAATGGAGAATATATATTAGTTGCAGAGGATGGTGAAAATCTAAAATCACAAAATAATGCTGTTTGTAATTTAGTGAATGGAAAATTCTGGGTTAACAATCATGCACACATTATAAGAGCAAAAGAAGGTTTTAGTAATAAATATATTTGTTACTATTTAAACCTAATTGATTACAAACCTTTTATAACTGGTTCAGCACAACCAAAACTAACAAAAGAAAACCTTAATAATATTCCCCTAATCATCCATGATAAGGTTGAACAACAAAAAATAGCCTCAGTCCTATCCTCCCTCGACACCAAAATAGCCCTCAACAACCGCATCAATGGGGAGTTGGAGGCGATGGCGAAAACGCTGTACGATTACTGGTTCGTACAGTTCGACTTCCCCAACGAAGAAGGCAAACCCTACAAAGCCGCGGGTGGCAAAATGGTCTATAACAACCAACTCAAACGAGAAATCCCCGAGGGGTGGGAGGTGAAAAGGATTGGTGATTTAGGGAAAGTAATTACTGGTAAAACCCCAAGCACCAATATATCTGAATATTGGGGTACTGAAGTGCCATTTATTACACCAACCGATTTTAAATCAAAGGTTAAGTTCTTTAATAGCTCAGAAAGATTCTTATCCTCCAAAGGAAGGAATTCTGTTAAAAATCTTTTACTACCTAAAGACTCTATAATAGTTACTTGTATTGGTTCAGATATGGGAAAAGTAGCTTATAACGCAACAGAATGCGTAACAAACCAGCAGATTAATGCAATATTAATTCACAATAAAGACTTTGGAGAAGTCTTATATCAGTTTTTAGTATCCATATATGATTATTTAACCAGAATAGCTAACGCTGGTTCAACTATGCCAATAATCAATAAAACAACATTTGAAGAGATAATAACTGTATATCCTAGTGAAACTTTAATTAGCTCATTTTACAAGAAAGTTATTGTATCAAATGAAAAGATTAAATCAAACATAAAACAAAACCAACAACTATCCTCCCATGTAACGTATCAAGTTCTTTTTTATCAGATAA
>CAZOLU010000029.1:3472-15043 GCA_964580485.1 uncultured Saprospiraceae bacterium
CCGCGATTGGTTATTGCCCATGCTCATGAACGGTCAGGTTACAGTGCGTGAGGCAGAGCAGCGAGTTGGGGAGGTTTTGTAACTTGTATTAGTTAAGACTTAATCGGACACTTTAAAGCAGCTCTTCATCCAACGCATCAAGGGCATCGTTGCCGAAGCTATCTAAATACACCTGTGTTATTTTCTCGTCTTTATGCCTCAGTGTAAGCTTCCCCCAAAACCGAGCTGTTGAAAAGTCGATATAACCCCCAGCTACCAAGCGTGAGATCCGGCAGTGTATGAAAATTTTTGGGCGACTGGAGACACCACGATTTTTGGGACTATCTCTCTAAGCAAACCGAAATAGAGGGCTTCTCTATTCGGTAGTGAAGGAGGAATATCGCTTTCCTTCGATGCTGTAGCGGTGCTTACAGCTTAAATTTTTGGTCATAAATAAACTGAAGCTAGTCGAAAATTGATAGGCTCTGTCTTTGAGAACCTTCGGAATTGCGCTGTATTGCTAGAAAACGCCTCTGGTCTCGCCTTTGTTGGGAGCTTAGGAGTCTAACATTTTTACACACTCGATTTTCGTTCATTTCAAAAAAAATATATATCTTAATGAACGTTAAATCACAAACACACGCATGAAACGCTTAAAGTACCTCAAAGTACAATTTGAAGGCGCTATAGAAGCCCACGAAATCCCTGCTTTTAGGGGTGCTATTGCCAACAAAGTAGGGCACGAGCACATTTTATTTCACAACCACAACGGCAAGCAATTCCGCAACGCCTACCCTTTAATTCAATATAAGCGTATTGGCAAACAGCCTGCACTCATCTGTTTGGGAGAAGGAGTTAACGAAATCCACCACTACTTTGAAAAAGACGATTGGTCCATACACCTATCAGAGCGCACACTCGAAATGAAAATCAATCGGCTCGACATGCAGCAGTTCACCATGCAAGTGTGGGACAAGCCATTCCGCTACGATTTGCGGAACTGGATCGCCTTCCCCCGTCCCGAAGATTGGCATGCCTACCAAGCCATCGAAAGTCTTAGTGAAAAATTAGCGGTACTCGAGCGGAAGATCATCAGCCACATCATCAGCATGGCAAAAGGCATCGGGTGGGACATCCAAGATACTCTTATCTGCCACATCGCCGATGCACCCCAAGAGCGGCAAATAAGCATCAAAGGGATCCCCTATACCGCCCTGAGTTTCACATTTAGCAGTAACGCCTTTTTACCGAATTACATCGGGCTAGGCGGCAAAGTAAGTTTGGGATTTGGTACAGTAAAACAAATACGGAAGTCGAATTAAAACGATAGAAACACAAGCATGAAAACAATCACTTTTATTTGCGAAACCATTACGCCGATGTTCCTCTCTGGTGCAGATGGGCAAACCCCCGAACTAAGACCGCCCTCTATCAAAGGTGCGCTGAGGTTTTGGTGGCGGGCGATGAATGGGGGAGATTGGAAAACCCTTAAAAAAAGAGAAGATGAGATTTTTGGAAGTACTGAGAAGAAAAGTAAATTATTAATTGCTACAAAACATAAACCATTCAAGACAAGTGATGAAGATTTAGAAGGTAGAAAGATTGAAGTTGATGGGAAAGATTTTAAGATAGATATTCTTGGATATTTACTGTATGGTATTTATGACAATAAAACAAAAACTAACAACCGACACTACATTAAAACAAATGAGAAGTTCACAGTAGAGCTATCTACAAATTTATCCGATGAGCTAATAAAACAAGTTATAGCATCTTTTTTCTGCGTTTCTTATTTTGGAGGAATCGGTGCAAAGTCAAGAAATGGTTTTGGTCGTTTTTATGTAGAAAGTTTTGAAATCGATAAAGTAAAACAAGAAATCCCTACTTTGAGAGAGTTGTTTGCCAAGTGTTTCAAAAAACCAGAAACATCTTTTACCACCTTCTCTGAGAAATCTTTAATGTTTGAAACTATAAATAAAGAATATGGAGACTATAAAACGGTTTTAGGAAGTTTAGGCGAGATTTATAGAACAGTAAAATTAGGATTAGAAGCAAAACACATTTACAATAAAAGGCAATTTATCGCATCACCAATAGTAATAGAGGGTGAGGGACAGCAATCTCTTCTGGATCGACATAGTAAACCCTATTTCTTATCAGTAATCAAATCAAATGGTAATAAATACCAAGGTGTCATCTTATTCTTGCCCTATGAGTATTGTGCCGAGATTGAAATTAGTAGTTTCCAAAGCAATAATACTTTTTCAGACAAATCAATTTCTGATTTACAAGCAGAATTTATTAGTGTAACAGATGAATTTAACACTGCTTTGAAAACAGACTATCCTGATATTTTAGACCAATTTAAACCTACTGATATCTTATGAACCACCTACTCCTATTCACCATCGGACCCGTACAGTCTTTCATAGCACAGGCAAGGAAGACCAAAGATTTATACGCTGGTTCTCAAATACTTTCACAACTTTGTAAGATTGGTATTACAGAGGCGGAAAGTTTTGGAGCAAAAGTTATATTCCCATTTGTAGATAAAACTTGGGCTAATCAATCTTTACCCAATCGTTTTATTGCTCGCCTACCCAAACACGAAACCTTATCTTTTCAAGAAATTGGTGAAGCAATAGAACTAAAAGTGAGAGAATCTTTTGAAAAAATGGCTTCTGACTTATTAACTATAAAAATCAAAGGGAAGAAACCTACTGACTTTGAAACTAATTTTTGGAATCAAATCAAATCACATCTGGATATTCATTGGGCTATTGTGCCAATAAAAGAAAACGAAACATACCTAAAAGCTTTTGAGAGAACAGAACGAATTTTAGGTTCAGTTAAAAACCTGCGTTCTTTTACGCAAAATGCAGAAGTTGGTAGAAAGTGTTCACTTGATGGACAAAATAATGCTTTGTTTTTCAGCCATTTATATAATAAGCCAAAATATACAAATAGTGCCATTCAAATTTATTCAGGTAAGATAGCGAAGGGAGAGGGGCTAAGTGCGGTATCTATGTTGAAAAGAAACTATGAAGCAGATAGATTTTCATCTACCGCAAAGGTTGCATTAATGTATAATGAATATAGTTTGTCTGAAGATATGAAACCTCATTTTGAAAACTACAGAAATATTTTCACCAAAGACAAATTTGCCAATGCTGTAATCAGTTATGGTGAGAACTGTAAACTATCATATAATGAAGAAACTTGGATTGACGAATTTGACCACCAATTACTTTTTATAGAAAATATAACAGATAAAACAGTTCCTAATAATTCTCAAAGGGAGTGTGCCTTGAAGTTGTTTGATAAAATTGAAAAATACTTTAAAGATAAATACTACGCCCTTATCCATTTTGATGGTGATAAAATGGGGGCATTAATTTCAGGTTCAAGACTACAAGATGAAAGCAATAAATCTGATGAAAACCTACCGAAATTTCAGGAAAGGGTGTCTCAATTACTTTCTGAATTTTCTAAATGGGCTGGCGAAACTTGTTTAATAGAACCCAAAGGACAAACCGTCTATGCAGGTGGAGATGATTTTTTAGGTTTTGTCAATCTTACACACTTGCTTGATATAATGCAAGAATTGATTGCAAAGTCAATAAAGTATTACGAACAGAATATCCTTTAATAGATGACTTCACCTTTTCGGCTGGTGTTGTCATTGCACATTATAAAGAACCTTTGGGTTTAGTATTGGAACAAGCCCGCAATGCCGAAAAAGTAGCCAAAGATGAAAAAGCAGGAAATCGTGATGCTTTTTGCTTGGTAGCTTCCAAAGGTTCGGGAGAAACACATCAAACCTGTTTTAAGTGGGAGTTTCCGAATATCAAAACCTTATTAATTGCTCAAAAATTAGTAGAGTGGCTCAGTCAAGACAAAATCTCTAAAAAGTTTATTGTCAGCTTTGCTACTGAAATGCAAAAGTTGATGGAGGACGGATTATTAGGGGGCATTGATTATGAAAAAATTATTGGTGTAGAACTGAAAAGACTAATGCTAAGAGCAAAAGCGAGTGATACAAATAAAACTGGTGTGATTGATTTTGCAGAGGAATTATTTTCTCTATACCAAAATCAAGAAAACTCCAATTCAAAATTAGGTATGGGCAATTTTTTACAATTCTTATCCATTTGCGATTTCATTAGTCGACACATTAACCAACCTAAACTCGAATTAGTATGATACTTAAAATAAATGCCTTAGATACCTTATTTTTCAGAGATGGTAAACCATTTTCAATGGGCGATGACTCCTTTGCACAAGGAATTTTTCCTCCTCCACCAAGTGTGATTTATGGTGCTTTACGAAGTGCCTACTTTGCCAACGATATGCAAGAGTTTACAAACTTAAAACTTCATAATACAGATTCATCGCTAAATATCAAAGTGAATGGCTTTGCTTATTTAGTTGAAGAAACATTTTGGAGTAACAAAGAAGTACAAAACCAAATTTATTACCCTGCTCCTTTAGATTTGGTACAAACAGAAGAGGAGGAGAAAGCAAATGAGGCACATTTGAACACAAATTGCTATTCCAAAAATGAGGACTATTATTCAAGTAGTCCACTGAGCAATATTATAGCACATCAAGAGCAAGTAGAAGGCTTAGAAAATGCTATTATAGATATAGAAAAAATGCAAGAGTATTTGAATGGAGATACAAAATTTACAGATATTAGAAAACTCTCTGATTATATTCTTCCTGAACATAAAGTCGGTAACGGCTTAGAGAATGCTACTCGTAAAACAGAAGATGGCAAACTATACCAATTAAAAATGAACCGTTTTGTGGCTTGGAAAAAAGATGACGAAAAAAATATTGCTACAAAGAACTTTTCATTGTTGGTTGATACAACTTATGAAACTCAATCCAATACTTTATTAAAATTAGGTGCCGAAGGTAAAACAGTTGTAGCCAATGAATTTGAAAAAAGTATTGTGCTACAAGTCCCAAATCCAACTATTACAGCTAAAAAAGATACTTATTTTAAACTATACTTTTCAAGCCCTACTATTTTCAAAAATAATGGAGCAATCCCCGATTTTATCAATCCTACAACCTTGAAAGGAACTTTTGATGGTATTGAATTAGAATTAGTTACAGCATTTGTAGGCAAGTACATTCCAATTGGAGGATTTGACCTCAATCAAAATAAGCCTAAAATGATGTACAAGGCTGTACCTGCGGGTAGTGTATATTATTTCAAGCTCTTAGCAGATACAACATCCGAAAAAATAATTACAACCTTTCACAACCAAAAACTTTCTACTGTTGGCAGTGACGAGGGGTTTGGTTTGGCTTATGTTGGACTTCTAAACCCTACCAAAAATGACAACTAACAAAAAAATTAGAATTATCACGACAGCGGGAACTTCAATAATTAATAATTTTCTTGATGTTCCAAGCAATTCTACACATAAATCCAAAATAAAGGAACTGCAAGAAGATAAAAATACCAAACAGAAAGTTTATTTTTCTGAACAAACATGGAAAACTCATTGTGAGAATTGGAGTAGAGAAGGCTCTTTGAAAAATAAGATTGTTTCTTTTGGTAAAACCACCAAAGAAAAATCCTGTGCCGAACTTCAATCAATAGCTCAAATCGCAAAGGGTTATCAAGAAGTAGAAGTAATTCTCTTATCTTCTTATACTTTAGATGGGTATTTGGCAGCTACGATTATCAAAGAACTTTTGAAGGGAGGTATTTTAGGTTTTAAACCTAATGTTATTTTAGAAAAACCTATTGAGGGTTTGGTGGTGGATAATGCCGACGAGTTTGAAAGCAAAGGATTTCATAATTTAGTTAGTTTACTGAAAAAATATTCCACTGAAAGTATTAAGGACTCAGATGTGGTTTTTAATGTTTCAGGCGGCTTTAAAGCTGTAATTCCCATCATAACTCTAATCACTCAAATTCAAGGGTTACCTTTGAAGTATATTTATGAGGACAGTAACAAAGTAATAACTTTAGGAAATTTACCTATCAGTTTTGATGGATATGTAATTGATTCATTGATACACGCTCTTGATAATAATTTACTCAATAACACTTCTAATGAAATAGATAGTGATATTCTTAAATTATTGTGGGAGTATAAATTAATTAAGAAAATCATCAATAGTGAAACTCAAAATGAAGAAATTCAAATTAGTGAAATGGGTGAATTACTGAGAGGATATGTAAATGATAGTGGTAATACATTATCTGAAGATATTCTTGGTCTTTTTGTTGAATACAAAATTTATGAATATTTCAATGAAATTAAATTTGAAGGAGGTAATTATAAAGTAAAAAAGACTACTATTTATGAGAAGGATGGTGAATTGAATGATGTAGGAAATGGGCAACAGAAAGCAGAAATAGATTTAATACTTGAATATGAAGATAGGGTTGTTTTAGGCGAATCTAAGTCTTATCAAAAAACTAAAAGAGGACTTAAAAATGAATTTGAAAAAAAATCTAATGCATACGAAGAACTTTACAAAAGAGCAGTTGATAACTTTTACCTTTTTATATCTGTCCCTAAATTTTATGCATCAAGTAATAGTGTTAAATGGTATGAAGACCCAAGTAATGATAAAATAAAAGCTCTTAAAGATTTGAAATTAGAAATATCAACTTTACGGTGTTTTTATTTAGAATTAGATTTATCAAAAAATCAAATCAAAAAAGGTAATGCTAAGATTAATTTCAAAGCATTGCTTCAAAAAAAAATAACACCAATTGAAATAACAAATTTCATCGAAACAAACCAAAACACCAATGTTTAAACTCACAAAACCCTTATTCTTACATTGCCAAAGCCCTACACACGTAGGCAGTGGCTCTGACTTAGGCATTATTGACTTGCCTATCCAACGTGAACGCCACACACAGTTCCCAAAATTTGAATCTTCTAGCTTAAAAGGAGCTTTGAGACAACGATTTGAGGAAGTTTACCCATCGTCTGATACAGCTAATCGTGTCAAAGTACATTTGGCTTTTGGTTATGATGATGCAGGCGAGGAAGTAACTGTAAAAGCTGAATTTACAGGAAAAGATAAAGGAAAATTTGAACAACAATATGCTGGTGCATTAGGCTTTACAGATGCCCGTTTGTTATTCTTTCCTGTGAAGTCTATGCGAGGTGTGTTTGCCTTAGTAACTTGCCCTTATATTTTAGAGAAGTTTGCGGAGGAACTGCAACTTACTAAAAATGGTGATGATACTTGGAATAATAAAGTAGATGCCTTGCAAACAGCTTTAACCAACTTACAAGTAAGTAGTTTGGAAGCGACAGCGACAGAAGGTTTTTGCTATACCAATTCTACTGAATTGATAATCTCAGGGCAAAATGCAGTAGTTTTAGAGGAATATGCTTTTACGGTGAAAAGTGATTTTACTGAGTTGGCAACTTTATTAACAGCTATTCAAGCTATTGTTACAGGGGTTAATACAAACAAGATTGTAGTTCTTCACAATGACGATTTTGCTGACTTTGTAACCCTACATACAGAGGTCATCACTCGAAATAAAATTGGAGAAAATGGTGTAGTCATTGGTGGGGCTTTATTTTCAGAAGAATTCTTACCTGCCGAATCTATTTTATATACCTTAGTAATGGCAAGCCCTATTTTTCAGGTGAAAGGAAGTGATTTCAAGCCTAAAAATGGCGAAACAGAAGAAAGCAATGTAATGAAATTTTTTACTGATACAGTAACCCAAGCCAACGGAATTTTCCAAATAGGTGGTAATACCACTTTAGGTAAAGGAATCGTAAAACTTCAATTTTAAACCAAGATTACTATGCCAAGATACATTAAAAATATTGAGCAGTTGCGCGCAAAAAGTGCCTATCAATTTGTTGAGGGTACAAAAGAGTTTAAGTCGGTTGAAGGTATTGATAGCTCATTCTTTCAAGCCTTTTTAAAGAAAAAGCTGATTCCTAAAAACAGTAATAATTCTCAGAATATGGAATTGGAAATAGATGCTTTTTTAAGTGCTGATACTAGTACAAGAGAAACTCTCGTTACTTTAATCCCCTTTTCAAAATATTTAAAGGTGATTTCTGATTATGCAGGAGATTACAAGTCCTATGTGAAGAAAATCCCAATGATGATAAAAAACAATGGTCTGAGTAATACCTTTGCTTTTGTCTTATCAAAGTCAAAAGATGGAAACGCTTATACATTGATTGATGAACAAATGCGAGAGTGGTTTAAAGATAAAATCACCACTGAAACAAGTTTTGTACAATATCTAATCAAGTTAGATTCGGTAGAGTACCGCAGAATGACAGTAGAAGTATTCGCATTCTTTACTTGGCTCAAACGATTTGCAGATGGCTTGATTGAAACAGACGAAGACAATGCACAACAACCAAAAGAAGAGGAGGTAACAGATGGCAGCGAATAAATTTCATAAAAACAATACACTTTTACCTCAAACTACCAAAGCTAAAATTAGCAATTTAGAAGACATTGATAATTTTTCTTTGAAGTTGAATAAGTGTGTGAATTGGTTTAAAAAGGATAAAATAGGTAAGGAAGAACTGCCTGAAACTATTACCAATTTACAAGCAGACAAATTCAAAGCTTTTGTTTTCAAGAGTGTATATGACATTAGTGAAGATAAGAATAACAAAAGAGAGTTTTGTCTATCTGTCAATGCTAAGTTCGATACAACATATTGCGAAAATCTTAGAAAACAGCAAAGAGAAAATACAAAATTACTGTGTTCACAAACTGTTATTATCGACGAAACTGATTTAAAAGCTAACTGGCGTATGATTATCGGTTTAGGCAATGAATCTGTTTATGAAACCTCAATGACTTTACACCACGTTTATGGTATTCCTTATATCCCTGCGAGTGGGATAAAAGGCGTTATTCGTAATTGGGTTATTAATGAAAATTTTAATAGTCAAGAAAGTCAAGCATTGGAAAACACAGAATTTGTAAAAATATTTGGTTCAGGCGATGCAGAAGGTAAAGTAATTTTCTTTGATGCCTTTCCTATAAATCTACATAATGATAGTATTCAACCTGATATTATGAATCCTCATTATCCTGAGTATTATGATGGAGATAAACCACCAGCAGATTGGCAAAGTCCAAGACCTATTTTCTTTCTAACACTTAAAGAAACTAATTTTGAGTTTATTTTTGGAGTGAAAGATGTCAAATATATAGGTTTATTAGAAACATTGACAAAATCAGAAACCGGTTGGCTTTATCGTACTTTGAAAGAGCAAGGTATAGGGGCAAAAACTGCTGTGGGGTATGGTAGATCTGAAAAAGTAAAGCCTGAATATTATGGTGATAAAAAACTCAAAGTAGGAGAAATCATAGAAGGGGAAGTGATAAATGAAGGGAAGAAGCAAAATATCAAATTACACTATAAGGATAATATTGAAAACCCAATTGTAAATGTGAGTTATGGTAATGGTTTTACAAAAGAGGATATTGGGAAAACAGTACTTCTTAAAATAAATAATTTACACGGAAATAAGCAAAAGCCAAAAATTAACCCTAATGGTTTTGAATATATAAAAACTAAGCAAGTTTAGTAAAACCGCCGTAGGCTATGGGTATATGGCTAACAGTTAACAATCAGCAAGAAGATGTCTCGTAAGGTTTTAATTAGCTTTTTGGGAACGGCTCCGTATGTAAAAAGTGCCTACTTTTTAGGAGCGAAGGCAACAGGAGAACCACCTGTTAACTACGTACAAGAAGCGATTTTTCGTGAGGTGTGTCGTGCGTGGAATTCAAACGATTTATGCCTTATCCTCACTACGGGAGAAGCAGAACGCGAAAACTGGTTGGCATGCAAACGCTACCCTGAAGAAAAGGGATTAAAACAGGCTTTAATGCAATACGAATACTCGGTAGAAATCCGCAACTTAAATATTGAAACTGGGAAAAATGTATCGGAAATTTTTGAAATATTCAATGCGATTTTCGAAGAACTCAACGAGGGCGATCATGTTTATTTTGACGTAACCAACAGTTTCCGCTATTTGCCCATGCTAGGGCTGGTGCTTTTAAATTATGCCCAAACGGTAAAATCAGTACAAATTCGAAAAATTCTCTACGGTGCGTTTGAAACCTTAGGCGATTTGAAAGAAGTTGAGCATCGCTATCCGAACCCGGCAGATCGGACAGTGCCCATTTTTGATTTAACCTCGTTGGCAACTTTGCAAGAGTGGGCGACCATTTCGAACGAATTTTTGCATTTGGGAGAAAGCCGCAATTTCGAAAAAATTAGTGGCGAGCATACTGCATTGGCACGGCAACTCGATGAGTTGGTACGCGCCATCCGTACGTCAAGAGGCGGAATGCTCGTGTACGATTTTGATTTTGAGCGCCTTAAACAAAGCATACGGCGGGCAAAAACTGACGACGTGCCCAGTAGGCAACAGATGGAACGTTTGCTAAATAGTATCGAGCAGAGGATTGATAGATTCCAGAATAACACGATTTCGAATGGTTTCAAAGCGGTGGAGTGGTGTATTGAATATGAACTCATTCCTCAGGGGTATACCCTGTTGCAAGAGAGTGTGCGCACTTGGCTTTTAAGCGATTTGGGGTATGCTAGGCACGAAATTACAGATTACAACTTGAGGAAACTCTCCGATTTAGCCCTGTTGGGAATCCCTAAGTGGCAAACTGATAAAGCTACTGGCGCTATAAAACGAAAAAATAATGGTGATAAACTACTCAACTGGAAAGGAGTGAAAGCCCATGATTATGAGACTATTGCCAAAATTGACCAAATGGTGGCACATGTGGCTCAATTTGAAGGCTTGGTGGAGCAGTTTAAAAGAATGGCAGGCAGCGGCTTACGAAACGACGTCAATCATGGGGGATTTAATACATCCTATGCTCAACCTTATACATTAAAAGAAGAATTAAATGATTTGTATACCGAATTTATGAGAATTTTAAACCTTAACCATGCCTACCCTCTACCTTCTTTTTTCCCATGCCCTTACCGAGGAGCAGGTTGCCGATGCCAAGCAAACCCTCGGCGTAGAGGCATTCAACCCGCTACCCGAAGCATTGCAACAACGGTTTAGCAACGTGCCCCCAGAATTGCCGTCTTTGAAACAGTACCTCAAACCGCTGAAAGCGTGGCTCGGCGAGCAGGTGCAACCCGGCGACTTCGTGCTGGTTCAGGGCGATTTTGGTGTTACCTACAAATTGGTGCGCTATTGCAAAAAAATAGGCGTTACCCCTGTGTATGCTACTACCCAACGCCAATCGGTGGAAGAAAGGCAGCCCGATGGGAGCGTTGTTATAAAGCGTGTTTTTAAACACTGTTTGTTTCGTGTGTACTGAACCTAATAAAGCGTGTTTTATTTAAAATAATCAATTAATAATAGCAGTAGTCAATAAGTGATACTCTTTCTTCTGATAACATTGTGCTAAGTGGCTTTAAAGCCGAAACTTGAAGTGGCATAAAATAGGCAAAGTGGTAAGCGACACTGCCTTGGAATGCGCATCCATCTACGGCAGTGTATCTGTACAGATGGTGGAGTCTGGCAACCACTTAAAAAACAGGGCGATTCCGAAAAGCCTTACGAGTAGGAT
>CAZOLU010000029.1:15053-17462 GCA_964580485.1 uncultured Saprospiraceae bacterium
ATGACTAAAATGAAACACGCATTGGTATTTATTCTTATGATGTTTTCCATAACCGCTTACCAGCAGGGCATTAAAATTAAGTGGGAAGACTATCAAGGAAGAGAATTTTCAATTTCAGCACCTTCAGGTAGTTTCAGCTACGGAATGATTCAAGGAGACCGAGTTAGTTACGATTATGAAGGAAGAGTTTCGAAAGTGGGTTCTGTGATAATAAGTTATGACTATGAAGGGAGAGTTTCTCAAGTGGGTTCTGTGAGAATAAGTTACGATTATGAAGGGAGAGTTTCTCGAGTGGGCAATCTCTCTGTCCAATATGACTATAGCGGAAGGGTTACCGGAACAACTGGTTCTGTGAATTAATAATAGATAGTACTTTATTAACTGTCGAGTTTCTCGGCAGTTAATTTCTTATTTATATTACTGTAGGAATAAAAAGATAGCCTCTGTTTACGGAATTTATAACTTACATCCTTATTGATAATTATGAAACTCCTTACCCTTTTCCTTTTATGGCAACTGTGGGCAATGCCTGCCCCAACTGTAGACCATAACAATGCTCACTGTATTACCCCTGAAGAAGTCAAGCTCTACGAGCTGATTATGCAATACCGTAAGCAGAACGGGTTGCCCCGCATAGCATGTTCGGCGTCGCTTACCAAGGTTGCCCAGCTTCATGTTCGCGATTTAGCCGATAACAATCCCAACCAAGGCGAGTGCAACATGCACAGTTGGTCAGATCAGGGCGAGTGGTCGGCGTGCTGTTATACTTCTGACCACGCTCAAGCGAAATGCATGTGGAATAAACCTCGCGAACTTACCGAGTACACTGGCGATGGCTTCGAAATTTCCTACGGTGCCAGTTGGGCATCGGTGAGTGCGGCAGGTGCCCTCGCCGGATGGAAAAGTAGCCCGGGACACAATTCCGTGATCATCAACCAAGGTATTTGGGGGGACAACAAGTGGAATGCCATCGGAATAGGAATTTACAAAGGGTATGCGGTGGTATGGTTCGGAAGGGAAAAAGACCCAGCAGGATGGCCCGAAAAGTGCGAAGAGTGAATAGAAATATGCATCCGCCTATCGGTACTAATCGTAAGGACGCTGCCTGTATGTATGGATATACTCAAACCAAATCAAGGTAATTTTCCAATCAGATAAATCTATAAATTGGTAACTTTACCGAAACTGGTTGAGGCAATGGCGAACGTTAATGATCGGATATTTAAAGAGAACTTTTTTATCAATTTCCTGCCCATCATCGAAAAGATTTTTGGCTTGGAGCACATTGAAACGACTCGGGAAATCACCGAAAAACTCCAGCACACTATGGAGCGGGAGCCTGATTTCGTCAGGATAGTAGAAACTGAAAAGGGCGAGCAGTACATATTGCATTTGGAATTTCAAACGACCAACGACAAGCATATGCTGTTGCGAATGGGGGAATACCATTCACTTTTAATGCGCCGATATGATTTGCCTATCAAGCACTTTGTGCTGTATTTTGGCAATTCCAAGCCTACGATGAAGACACAGTTGCCCGCTGATAAAGTGTTTAGAGGGTTTGAGCTGAAGGACATGAAAGACTACAAGTCGTCCGATTTCTTACGTAGCGAGAGCCCCGAAGAGGTAGTAATGAGTATTTTGGCGAACTTTGAAGGTGCTAAGCCGGGTGATGTGATAGAGCGGACTTTATTGCGCTTGCAAGAACTTACAGCAGATGCTTCGTTGTTAAGCAAATATGCGGAGCAGTTGATGATTTTATCAGGGCTTCGTAAATTAAGTAATGAAACAGAACAAAAAGTTAAAGCAATGGCAATTACGATAGACATAGAGAACAACGCATTTTACAAAGAAGGCAAGCGAGAAGGCAAGTTAGAAGGTCTGCAAGAAGGCAAGTTAGAAGGTCTGCAAGAAGGCAAGTTAGAAATTGCCAAACAAATGCTAGTTTCAGGTCGGTATTCAGTAGCAGAAATAGCCAGTATCACCGGCTTATCGGCTTCCACCATAGAACGCTTGCAATCGGCAAAGAAGGGGAAGTAACCCCTACACTAAACCGCCTCTCCCTATGTTTTGCCAAGAAAGCAACGCCTTAAATCGGGTTAGGGCGTATCGTCCTCATCGGGTTTGCGCGGAATGCCGTAATCGTCCATTTTCTTTTTCAAAGTGTTGAGCGAGCCATACCCTATGGTGCGTTGGGTTTGCGAGAGGTTGTAGCTATGCGCTTTTAAGGTGCGCACAATCAAATCTTTTTCCACATCGGTCCATAAAAAGGAAGACGATGGAATCTCTGGCGTGTCGAGTTGGTCGTGCAGTTCGTGGCGTAAATCCTTTGCGGTGAGGGCAGAGGGGGCATCGCGGTAGAAGATGTAGATGCGCCGCAAGATGCTTTCCAACTGCCGAATGTTGCCC
>CAZOLU010000030.1:0-1823 GCA_964580485.1 uncultured Saprospiraceae bacterium
CGGGTATTAGACTATGGCTGTGGTACTGGGGTCTTAGCGATTATGGCTGCTTATTTGGGAGCACAGGATATTGTGGCCGTAGATTATGATTATTGGGCTTATGAAAATAGTATTGAAAATATTGCAAGAAATACCAATGCTGATATTTTTCAAATTTTAGAAGGAGATTGGGCTGTTGTTCCAGTAGATCAGCCTTATGACATTATATTGGCGAATATCAATCGTAATGTAATTTTAGAAAGTATGAAGGATTTGGCTCAGCATACTAAAGCTGGAGGAGTGATCTTATGTTCTGGATTTTTAGAGAAAGATCTTCCTTTAATCATCGCTGAGGCAGAGCGGCATGCTTTGATTCTGGAAAAGCAAAAATCCCGTGAAAAATGGTGGGCATTACGCTTTTCAAAAGCAGATTAAGCTGTTATCAATCCAATTTTTATATTCCATTAACAAAAAACCATCTATCTATTTGGATAACTTTTTGTATCTTTTATACCAAAGAGATCAATCCCTTACGTTAAATGTTGGACGATCACATTATTTTTCTTTTATCCAGCACTGAATCTTATTGAAAATCCATGTGTATGAAAAATTTTAAACAGCTTGCTCTTTTCTTTATCGCTGCACTTTATTCAACTTTACTAATGGGGCAGGGAATTGACACCACTGTCTTTGAACAAACAGATCGAGATAAGCTGTATAAGGAAGTAGAAGATGTTTTATTGCAGTTTAAGCGACCAGACTGCGAGCAAACTATGAAGGACTTTAAAAAGGCGATCAAGGAAAGACGTTTTACAGAAGAGCATTACCAAGGCTTTCTTACACTTACTAATGTGATGGTTAAGCGTCGAATGAAGCGTTTTAACTACATTCGCCCCGTTTTAGAAACCATCCTATACTTTGCCAAAGACGATGGCGTGAGCTCACAGTATTTTGATACTTGGATTGATATTTCTTTGCGTTATTTGAAAGATTTGGATGTCAATAAACCCTATGAATTTCAAAATTATCTGAAATGGTCTTATGGGTTTTGGGCAGATGGTAATTTATATAAGGTGGCCAGGGGTAGCCATACTTGGAAGGCAGAGAGTAAACAGTTCACCATTAAATATGAGAATAAAGAACTCAGTGTAGAATATCCTCTAACTACCCTTTGGTGTTATAGCTCAAATGAACGGGATTCCCTAACCATAGAAAAAGCCAAAGGAACTTACTATCCCCTAAGAGGGCAAGGGGTTTGGGAAGGAGAGTCTGCCGTTGTTAATTGGAATCAGGATGGGGCAAGAGATGCACGTTGTGAATTAAAAAAGTTTAGTATCAATGCTCGTGAAACCAGTTATAAAGCAGATAATGCAACATTGATCTATCCCTCTGTATTCAAAGAGCCACTAGAGGGCTTATTTAGTGACCGTATTTCTAGAAGATCCGAAACCTATAAGTTCAAAGATGAGGAAACGAAGAAAATGAAGGAAGGCGTTCGAACCCCTAGGAATCTGTCCTATCCACGTTTTGCTTCAAAGTCCCGAAATATCCGAATCGACGATATCGGAGAAGGGGTAGATTATGAAGGTGGATTTAGAATGGAAGGTAGTGTTGTGCGGGGATATGGCGACCAGTATGGGCGTTCTCGTATTTACATTACCAACAACAAAGGCCAGGTGGTTTGTAGAGCCGAAGCTAAAAACTTCGACATTTTTAAAGGAGAACGAGTCCTTTCTTATGATGCAGAAGTAAGCTTGTACCTTTATGGTGAGGAGGGGCAGGTCGACTCTATTTTTCATCCCAATATACGGATTACATTTAATATAAAAGACAGATATATTGAA
>CAZOLU010000030.1:1833-17256 GCA_964580485.1 uncultured Saprospiraceae bacterium
GAGAGAGTAAAGCCTCTAGAGTACCCTTTTTCAACTCTTTACAGCAGTCGGAAATGCGCACGGGCTATATCAAATGGCCTATTGATTCAGAACAGATGCAGATTGGAAATAGCGCAGAGAATATGGAGGTCACCTCTAATGAGTTTTTCGATGATGACCTTTATGAAAAATATTCACTCATCACCACCATCAATCCTATCATCAAATTCGCACTCTACTCCATGAAGCTAGAAGAGTCTACCGAACATATGAAGGAAAATAGCTGTGTGCCTGAGGGCGAAACCGACCCCGGAAGCACTTATAAAACCTTGGAGGATGAAATGTCGATTGAGGAAATGTGTGAACTTTATCCCAGTCAATGTCCTCAGTGGTACTTAGATGCTGTAGCGGATGGTTCTTGGGAGCGTATAAAAGCAGAGCAAGATAGTATTGATGCTGCTTTGGCAGCAGAGGCCAACGGAGGGCAGGCTCCAGAGCCACCCCGAGAGTTCGACCCTCGGCGTATTCCTGTCAATGAGCTTTTAGTTTTGCTAGATCCTCGTTTAGAGCGATTGACTATTCTCAATTGTAGAGAGATGTATCATGCTCGCAAAAAACCTTATATCAAAATTATTGAAAGCTATAAAGACTGGCAGGATTTCAATAAAAACTTTTGTTATTCTTGTAATATCAAAGGGAAGTATCGCTACGGTGCTATCGATGCAGCCAATATATTAGATTTTGCCTACGATGTAAAAGGCCCCTCTCACAATATCAGTAATGGCTGGGCATTGATCCAAGAGCTGATCTCTGATGGTTTTATCACTTATGATGCTAAGGATCAGGTTGTAGAATTACGCGATAAGCTTTTTCATTATATGAAAGCTATGAATAAAATCGATAAGTATAAGCATGACTTTGATCGGATTAAAATCAAGTCGGTACCTTCAAAAGCAGGAACTGCCGCTGGAGCCAATGCCGTTTTGGATATTACCAAGAATGAAATGGCAACTACTGGGGTACAAACCTTTGTCCTTTCCGACTCCCAAAATGTTTGGGTACAACCTATCGACCAAACGGTACGGATGCGACCTAACCGAGATATGGATTTCAACGGCCCTATGACGGCTGGAATGCTTAAATTTACAGGAACCAACTTCCACTTTTCCTATGAAAAGTATAATGTGTTGATGGATTCTATCGATTATATTGATTTTTATATCTATGAGCGTCGGCAAATTGCGGAGGCAGAGTCGCCAGAATACGTAGGTTTTTATACTCCTGAACGACTGGTAGATTTTGAAGGGAACCTTTCCACCAAAACGGTGACTATTCGAAACCAACTTAGGAATACTAGCGGACTCTTATACATAGACAAAACCAACAATAAATCAGGAACCAAAGATCGGGATTTGAAGTTCCCATTTTTTGATTGCTTAGACACCTCCTATGTCTATTTTGAGCGAGATAATCGAATGGAAAAATATGGGCCCAAGATCTATCCACATGAGACCTTTTATTATCAGGTAGATCCCTTTAACTTAGATACGCTAAGGGAATTTAAACCTGAAAAATTGAGATTGACGGGGCGTTTTTATTCTGCCGATATCTTCCCAATGGTTACAGAACCCCTAAAAGTTATGTTTCTAGATCTCTCTCTCGGTTTTGAAACTGAAACGCCTGGTTTTGATGGTTATCCTATTTATCTGAGAGAAGATGAGTCGAGAACTAAAGGCAAAGGGCTGTTTACTGGATTGTTTGGGGTAAGTAATCAGGGATTGATAGGGCGTGGTCGGCTAGATTACCTAGGTGCAACGATTGAATCTGACTATATCGAGTTTTTGCCTGAGCGATTCATCACCGATAAGGTAGATAGTTTCAATTTGAGGGAAGAAGTGCATGATGGGGTCGAATTCCCTAGAGTTATTGGGCAATCTGTCTTTATCGATTGGTCACCTTACAGCGACAGTATGTTTATTGAGTCTGATTTTGATGAGGGAGTCCCCTTCCAGTTTTTCGAAAGTGGGGAGTATACCTTAGTAGGATCTCTAAATCTAACTCCTAATGGTTTGCTTGGGCGTGGAATCTTCGAATGGGATGAGGCAGAGATGAAGTCCAACCCTGGAGGAGATTTTGTCTTTGGCCGAAATAGCATCAAGTCGCCTTCAACCACTATTAAAATTAAGCCTAAAAGAGAAAGTGAATTTGTTTTTGACAACAATAATGTGGAAGCTACTGTCGACTTTGATAAACGGGAGGGCTTCTTTATTTCTAATGAAAAAGAACTTAGTACTGATCTTAAAGCCAATAGCTATAAAACCTCTCTAGACCGATTCCGATGGATGATGGATGAGAACAAGCTCTATATTGATGCTACGCAAGGGAAAGCGGGCTTCTTCCTCGCTACCGAAGAATCTCAAGACTCCCTTTTCTTTATGGGAGAGTCGGCAGAACTACTGATTGATTCCAACCTATTAAAAATTGATGGAGTAGACTATATTCGGGTGGCAGATGCTTTTATCTACCCCAAAAATCGGCATGTGGAAATTGAAGAGTCTTCACACATGAGAACACTCTTGGATTCTAGAATTGTTGCAGATACCGCCAATCAAAATCACCAGATCCTTCGAGCTTCAATCAACATCCTCAGTCGAAGAGAGTATACTGCTGATGGATTTCTAGAATTTAACGTAGACAACTTCAAAGATCAGGAAATTGAATTTACCAATATCCGGGTAGCTCAAGAAGGTAGCGACTTTATTACGCAAGGTAGCGGTATAGTTGAAGAGCAAGATAGTTTTTACCTAGATAAACGAACCCGATTTAAGGGGGAGGTGAATTTGAGTGCACAGAGTAAAAACCTAACCTTTGAGGGCTATTCCAAACTTACGTCCAAGGTAATTCCTTACCCACAATGGTTTGGCATCAATTCTCAAATCGATAAAAAGAATGTGGCGATCGACTACGATGTGCCCCAAAATCCAGAAGGGCAATCCCTCTATGTAGGGTTATTCCTAGGAATGGATTCCTTGTATCTATACCCCTGTATCTTAGCTCCCAAAGATGCTCCTACCGACCGTTCTGTATTCTCTGCCAAAGGGATGATTAAATTTGATCAAAATAAGCAGATGTACCTTTTTGGAGATTCTGCCCGGGTCGTCGGAGATGGAGAAACTGGTAAGCTGTTTACGGTATCGGAGACCAATGCCAAGGTTACTGCCGAAGGGCGGTTTGACTTCAACGAAGGCTTTAATAAAGAAGGCCTCCCACCTGTTGGGGTAGAGTGCATTGGCGATTTTTCCTTCTTTATGAATAAGGCTTCTGAATACCGCTTTGATGTATCCACTCTCCTAGATTTTTATCTGCCAGATCAACTATCCAAATTGATTATCGAAGACCTTAGAAGTAATGAGGAAACCAAGGAGGAAATCTTATATGGCTCGGTGCGCAACAAACGCCTAAAATACCGGATTAGTGAATATGTAAAAGACGAGAAAAAAATAGAGAAAATCTGGAAAAATGCCAATGACTTAGATAACCCCAAACTGGTACTCCCTGAAGAGTTGCCACATACTTTCTTTTTCTCCAGAATGGTGTTGAAATGGAGTGACAAAATGCAGTCTTTTATCTCTCAAGGGAAGTTAGATTTGGCTACGATTAAAGGCGAACATGTTGGACATAAGCTCAGTGGTGCCATGGAAATACAAATGGATCCTATGCGTGGAGATGTATTCAATCTGTATTTTACGTCTCCTAATGGCGATTGGTATTTCTTTCAATATACGAATGGAACACTCACTACGGCTTCTAGCGATCCAGAATACAACGCTGCTGTAGCTGGCTTGAAGCGTAAAGAAGCTAAGGTGAAAATTGGAGGGGAGAACTTTTCTGTAATTGTAGGAAATGCAGCACAATATTCACAATTCCGCCAGCGTGCTAATTCTGCTTTCTAAAGCTCCTGATGCTGTTCTGAACTGTTGTTGAAATCTTTGATGATGGTATTTCAGGCGATTAACCCCTAAGACCGAATTGTCCTTCGTCAGGTCTTAGGGGTTTTGTTTTACATGAAGCTCAACCCCATAAACTGGCATTGAGCAGGAAGTTTTTAATCTTGAGTTCTGATTAGGGGCAATCTGCTTGAACATCAGCGGATAATGACGGTAGTGCGTCTGCGGCGAGCTCTTCGTCTGCGGCGAGGAGCGGGAGGCGGGGTGACTACCTTTACTCGAGCCCGCCGCCTGCGGCGGCGCAAGCCTAGCACTAGCCCCACTATACTCAAAATCAAAAGGCTACTAATCAAAACAACTGCCCATACTGGAAATGCTGTAGAGGCAGCTTGAATCGCTATCGCAGCCTCTATTGAAGATATCCAAACCAAGCTAAAAAACAATACCAAAATCCAAATCTGCTTTTTCATAAGTCCAAGTGTTTAAGTGAAGAATGATGACAATCCTTAGACTTGAACGAATCCTCGAGGTTTAATACTGGACTATTTTTTTTGTTTTTTAGCCAATTGAGCATCAAACTCATCAAACATCTCTGGATGCCCATATTTACTGCAAATGGGGCATTCATAAGGGTTGTGTTGCCTTGCCGAACAATACTCTCGACCAAAAAATATAATTTGCAAATGCAGTTTATTCCATGATTTTTTGGGGAAAATAGCTTTGAGGTCACGTTCGGTTTGTACTACACCTTTACCACTGCTCAATTGCCAGCGCCAAGCTAGGCGGTGAATATGAGTGTCTACGGGGAAGGCAGGATGCCCAAAACCCTGCGACATCACTACTGATGCGGTTTTATGCCCTACCCCTGGCAAGGCTTCCAGCGCTTCAAAGCTTTCGGGTACTTGTCCTTCATATTTATCCAGTAAAATTTCAGAAAGTTGATGAATAGCCTTAGATTTTCGAGGTGCAAGCCCACAAGGGCGAATGATATCTTCGATTTCTGGTACACTCAACTGAATCATTTGCTCTGGGCTGCTTGCTTTTTCAAAGAGTAGGGGCGTGATTTTATTTACCCGTTCGTCGGTACATTGTGCCGAGAGCAATACCGCAACCAACAGGCTGTAGAGGTCTTGATGCTCTAAAGGAATAGGGGTTTCGGGATACAACTCATCTAAAATTTGGCGAATACGCTTGCTCACCGTTTTATGAGAAGGGTAGCGCCCTGGCCGTTTGTACTTTTTCATGATTTTTTTGCTATTATAATAAGCCAAAGAGCCCAAATGTTTAAACATTTGAGCTCTTTTTGCTGAAGCTTCCAAAGGCTTACTGCCCTAAATATGCTTTGAGCAACTTACTTTTAGACGAGGAGGTGCGAAGCTTGTTGATGGCCTTGTCTTTAATTTGGCGTACCCGCTCGCGGGTCAAGCCAAATTTTTCGCCAATATCCTCCAAAGACATAGGATGCTCATAACCAATACCAAAGTATAGCTTAATGACATCGCGCTGTCTTTCTGTTAAAGAGCAAAGTGAACGCTCGATTTCATTACGCAAAGACTCCATATACTCCAATTTAGAATCTGTTTTAGGAGTATTTTTATTCTCCAAAACGTCTAAAAGTGAGTTGTCTTCACCCTCTACAAAAGGAGCATCCATAGATACATGGCGTGCGGCAACCCCAAGGGTGGTTTCTACCTCTTCAGAAGCGATCGTCAACACCTCTGCCAATTCTTCTGCGGAGGGCTCTCTTTCGTACTCCTGCTCTAGTTTTGAAAATGCTTTATTGATCTTATTTAAAGAACCTACTTTGTTGAGGGGTAGGCGAACAATTCGAGACTGCTCTGCCAATGCTTGTAAAATAGACTGACGAATCCACCAAACTGCATAGGAGATGAATTTGAATCCTCGGGTCTCGTCAAAACGCTGTGCCGCTTTAATCAATCCAAGGTTGCCCTCGTTGATGAGGTCGCTAAGGGATAAGCCTTGGTTTTGATATTGCTTAGCTACCGACACCACAAAGCGAAGATTGGCTTTGGTGAGCCGCTCTAGCGCAATTTGATCACCAGCCTTAATGCGTTTGGCCAGATCTACTTCTTCTTCGGGAGTAAGCAAGTCTACCTTCCCAATTTCTTGCAAATACTTTTCAAGCGATTGACTTTCGCGGTTGGTAATAGATTTTGTAATCTTCAGTTGTCTCATAAAATGATATTAATTTTTGTAGGCAGATTATTAGGTCTTCTATCTAGTAATATTTGATCAGTGCAAAATATTCACCATTAAAATTAGAGCCATCTTACAGGGCCTCTTTTCAAGCCTATACTGTATTCCCTTACAAAGATCAGCCCCAAGCTAAATCAAATAGCTTTGTACAAAGTGCTGATAATCAAAACTTATAGAGGGGAGTGCTTGCCATGTTAATAAAAAAAACATACTTCTGTAAATATACAGGAAATACTTTGTATAGGTGTAACAGCGAAATATAACTTTTTTGTTCAAAAAAACAAACTTTTTTTGCTTTATTTAATGTTGTTAAATATTTTTAACATCTATGCAAGGCCTACATTAACCTAGGCTAGAGTGAGATTTTCTTGCTTTTTAATTACTCTTTTAAAGGATTCAATCCTAAGATTTTTGAATTTTGATTTGCAAAAGTTATTTTTTTATTTTTTATTGCAGGTAATGTACAACAAGAGGAGTCGTGCCATAAAATCTTTGGTATATCCTTGTCTTTTGAAAAATTATTTTAAGACCTTATCTCAATTTATCCGTAAAAGTTTTGAGAAAACTTGCTGCTTAGCAATTCGCTTTTATGCACTTTTCTAATTTAAGGATCTGAAAATCAGTTTGTTAAAGGGTTTTGCGAAAGTTCTTTAAAGTGTTTGTTAAAATTTTATCTTATGTAGGATACTTCAAGCACAATGCGGAGATTGAGATGTATTTATATTTGTATGAGCAGAGTAAAGTTTAGTTGTGAATTTTTGTTTAGAGCATCTCCTACTATTGTTTACAAGTTTTTGTCTACACCAGACTGTCTAACGCGTTGGTTTTGTGACGACTGTGATATTGTAGATGAAGAGTTTAGATTTGATTGGGAAGGAAATGAGGAAATTGCTTACCTGCTAGAGAGTACGGAAGATAGCTTACTACGTTTGCAATGGGAGGATTTTCCAGATGAGTTTTTAGAATATAAACTTGGTCGCTCTGAGGTAACAGGGGAGACTATTCTGGAAATTACGGCTTTTTGTGATGATGATGAAGTTGAAGAAGAAAAAAGTTTCTGGACTACACAAATGGATGCTTTAAAACGAGCAATGGGGGGCTAAACAAGAACTCTCCGTTTTTTCAGATCGAAAATTCAATAGGTTTGGCTTTTTTTTCTTATTTTTAGTTTGGAATCAAAACTTCAACAAGTTGTTGTAATAAGTATCATCTAATTAAATTCCCTAACCCGACAAAATCATAAAAATATGTTTGGTTTTTTAAAGAACGAAATGCTCGAAGTCATCGAGTGGAAAGAGTCTAGCAACGATGTGGTGTTGTATAAGTTTCCTGATAAAGACTCTAATATCAAGTATGGGGCACAACTTACAGTACGTGAGTCGCAAATGGCACTTTTCCTCAATGAGGGGCAGTTGGCAGACGTCTACTTCCCAGGTCGTCACAAATTGACTACAGAGAATATGCCTATCCTCACCACTTTGAAGTCTTGGAAACATGGTTTTAATTCTCCTTTCAAATGTGATGTATACTTTATTAGTGGGCGTCAGTTTACCAATATGAAATGGGGAACACCCAACCCTATCTTTATTAAAGATCCTGAAGCAGGACGTATTCAGGTAAGAGCGTTTGGGGTGTATTTTGTTCGAATTAAAGATCCTAAATTATTTTATAGAGAGTATGCCGGTACTAAAGAAATCATGTATGTCTCTGAACTGGAAGATACCCTACGTGGGTTGATTGCACCAAAATTTGCCGAAGCCTTAGCCCAATCTGGGGTTTCTGCTTTTGATATCTATGCTAACTATTCTACTTTAGGAGATACCATTGCACCAATTCTTCAAAAAGATTTGGATCTCTTTGGTTTGGAGTTGACCAAATTCCAAATTACCTCTGTTTCTCTCCCACCAGAAGTAGAGGAGCACCTCAATGAGTTGAGCAAGTTGAATCTTACTAGCGAGCAGAATATGCAAAAGATGGAGCGGTTTGCCAATATGGATGCCAAGAAAGAGGCTGCAAAACATGGTATGGATCCTAATCAGTATCAGAATAACCAACAGCAGATGATGATGCAGCAAATGATGATGCAACAGATGATGCAGAATATGATGGGAGGTAATCCAGGGGGTATGATGGGGAATAACATGATGAATCAACAGCAGCAGCAACAACAGCAACAACAAGGTGCTGGTGCTAAACTAAGCCGTGAGGAGGTGATGAAAAACCTTAAAGAATTGGGAGAACTCAAACAAATGGGAATTCTTACACAAGAAGAGTTTGATGCCAAAAAAGCTGAATTACTCGCTCAGCTCTAGTACAAAACATCATCAAAGCAAATCATCAAAAGGGAGCGTTCCGCAAAACGCTCCCTTTATCTTTTTAGGGCTTTACCCAATAAACTACTTAAAACCATAGCCCCCACAACTTGTGGTCCACTCTCCAGACTGAGGCTTGAAATTCTGAACAATCTTACTATACTCATATTGCTCAAATAAGCCTTTTTCGTCATAGATTTTCTGAACAATAGGCAAATTGCTTTGACGGTCGATATAAACAACTACTTTTTGGGCTACGTTATTAGGAATTTTAATAGTTTTCCCCTCATAGATCTTAGCTCCAAAGCCCATATTGTTGGCTTCCATCACAGCATATTCTAAAAGATTCATTCGATCACAAAAATCATGCAAGGTTTCTGTCTTTTTGACTTTGTAGGGGATGTATTTGTAGTTGGGATCATAGTACTGGATCTGATAGCAAGAATGTCCATTCCAGTTGACTACTCCCTTGTATTCCAACTGACTTGCGATGCTTTTGCCGCTTCTCATTAAACGTTGATTGATAGAACTAAGCAGCTTGTACATATAACCAAAGCCAGTATGGTTGATGGTATGATGGTTCTCATTTCGGATGCGATTTCCATAGATGTTTAGACTCAAATTCATATAAGGAAAGCCATTGGGGTTGATATAAGCCTTGTTTCCATTCCATCCTTTTACATACAAAAACTCCACCCCATTTCCGAGATTTTTTCCATACACCTTTTGAGGGTTCGATTGCAAGCGAAAACGTACTTTTTTCTCAATATATTTTCCATGAAACCTTTCTTTAGATTTCATTTCATAGCTTACTCGATTTACCTTTTGCATAGCTGCACTCATTTGGTCCCAGATTTGGCTTGCAGAAGGTTCTGAAATAGTAGTAGATGTGAAGAGGATGGTTAATCCTAACAAGAGTAGTTTTTTCATATCCTTATGGTAGTTTATCCCGCAGCAACGATATACACCAATCGGTAGCTGCCATCAATTTTTCCAAAATAATAACTAATGCCAGATTCATACTCGTTGCCTTCCTCATCTTCCCCCGATTCATAGATCTCAAAACGCATTAGGTTAGTAGCCTCAACTCCCTCAAAAGTACTTTCATCAGCTTTTGCATCCTTAGCGGTAGCTTTTGCAAAGTAGCTGCTATAATCTCCTCCAAAAAAGCCATCGTACATATCATTCAGCTCTTTTTCAGTGAGGGCTCCAAAATGAGTCAATTTTTTGACATCTTCTTTATTCCCTTTAACTACTGCGTTTTGGAACTTTGCCCAAAAGCTATCCCAACTCTGCTCATCTGTAGTTGCTGGGGCTTTCTTTTGATCTTGATCTGTGTTGGTGGCTGATTTTGTAATTTCAGTATTCGACCTTTTGTCTGTAGGCTTTTCATTATTACAACTAAATAAAATACACAAAATACTAAAGCCTAAGATTAGTTTTTTCATTGTTGTGATAGATTTGGAGGCTTTTTAGTCCATTAAAAAAAAGTGGCTAATCTAAAAGAATTAGCCACTCAATATATTGAATTTTCTTCAAATAAAGACCATAATTGAAAAGGATATTCTTCTGTAAAAAGAAAAATACGACGCTAGAATCTCATCCTAGTTTTTGTTGATCTATTGTTTTACAAACTTATGACTTTCCAGCACGTGTCCTTGCTCATCCCGTAATTTCAAAAAATAGACTCCTGTGGGCCAGTCTCCAAGAGGAATTTCAATTTGGTTTTTCCCTTTTGGACAAGCTTCAATATGGCTAGACAAGCGTTGTCCTTGAAGATCGTAGCATTCGAAGCTAATGGTGCCTTTACGGCGTAGTCGAAATTCTACGTTTAGTTGGCGATCCGTAGGGTTGGGGTAAATTTTGCTTTGTTTCACAAGTCCTTGCTCTAAAGCATCAATTCCCAAGCCCATTTGTCCATTGGCCAGTACATAATCGCCAGCCAAAACGGTACGTACACGCAAGAAGGTAAAAGAGGCTATTTGTTGTTTGCTGTAATCGGGGTGCTCTCGCCAAGGGTCTTCGGGCTGTGCCCGATACAGTAAAATCAAGCTATCCCCTCCAAAAGTTCCCATCAAATCAGCATCTAAAACGGTGCTAGGCTCTAGGCTAAATTCAGCGTCAAAGCTTGCATCCCAGATCCCTCTAATCGTCCAGTAGCGATTTCGAGATAAGGTATAGCCATAGGGGTTATCAAAAACACTATCCGCAGCAACAGGATGATAGGCTACATGTACATAAGCTGAATCTCCAATAGCATTAACCTCAAAAGCAGCAAGCCGAGCGGTAGAAAAAGTTTGACTACCTGTGTTGTAAATGCGTTTGGATTGGTCAATTCTAGCTTGATTCAGTACATGCCCTTCATTAACAATGACCATACTGGGTTCAAAACTCAAATTATTAAAACTTAGCTGATCAAACTCTCCTGAAACCAAGCCTCGTCTTTCTTCCCAATTCCATTGTTCATCAATGAAGGTAAACTGAAGAGGAGTGTTGTTATGAAAATTAGGAGCACCTTTCAATTTTTGCTGAACCGCTAGTGTCACATCATAAGTAGCACCATTGTTAGAAACTACCATAGAGTCTAACTCAAAATGAGAAAAACCTCCATTAAATACCCAATCGTTGAAAAAGTCGCTTAAATCTACTCCTGTAACCTGAGTGAGATGATCTCGTAATTGTCCGCTATTGATACTATTCAAGGCAAAACTATCCAAGACCGCAGACATTCCCATTCTAAACAAGGAATCCTCTAAATACCAACGTAGATTATGGGCAACGGAAGCACCTTTGTTGTATACATGCTCTCCATAAGTGTATTGATGAGGAACTCCAGAGATTGGACGATAGCCTCCCTCCGCAATATGAGCATTTTGCAAAACATCATAATGATTAGATTTGACCTCATCAATATAGCGCTGACGACCATAAACATATTCTAGAAAGAGATGCTCACAATAAGAAGCAAGACCTTCATTGATCCACATATCTTCTGCTGTTTCACAAGTCACCAAATCTCCCCACCAATGATGAGAAAGCTCGTGTGCCATCAAGGTTTCAAATGCAATACTGCCGTCTACGGTCAAAATAGGGTAGGCAATATTGGTCGCATGCTCCATGGCTCCACCATTAAAAGGTACAACGGAGTATCCCACTTTATCCCAAAGGTAGGGCCCAAACCAATATTCATAAGCAGCCATCGCTGATGAAAGGTTGGTGAAAGAAGCTTTCAGGTCACTGGTATCTGCTGCTTTGGCTACCAATTCAATAGGAATACTCCCATTCATACCATTATAGTTTTGGTGTACTACACTATAATCTGCAGCAGCCATGCAAGATAAATAGGTAGGAATAGGGGTATTCATCTCCCAAGTACGGGTGCGTTGGCCTGCATTACTTACATCATTAGTCAAAACACCATTGCAAAAAGCTGGTAGATTCGTGGGGGTAGTAATGTTGAAGGTGTAGGTGGCACGTTCTACAAAATTATCAAAACAAGGATACCAGACCCTACCATAATTGTGTGGATTTGCATCAAAACCTACTCCAATATTAAAGGCATAGCTATTTTGAAAGTAAAAACCACCCCATAAAGCATCTGCTTGAGGATTGCCCTGGTAGTAAATCACAATTGTATTCGTATCCCCAATATTCATAGTGCTAGGGAGTTGGGCATAGATGAGGGTGTCATTGTACTGATAGCTGAGTAAGTTATTTCCTATTTTTATGGAATCCACCTGCAAGCGTAGCAAATCTAGCGTAATCTGACTCACCGCATTCATCTTGGGTGTAAATTCAATGGCACAGTTGGCACTAATAGAAGCCGCACTAACACTCGTAATTTCCAAATTGATGGTGTAGTGCAGCAGATCAATCGTATCACTTCGGTCATTGTAGTTGATGTTAGGCGTTTGGGCTGCTCCCCATTGTGCTTGAGCAGCATGCATTGAATGCTTAAAATGCTGGCAAGAGGGACAGTGCTGATGATCATGTTGCTGCTGACCTATTGCCCAATGTCCTAGCAACATCAAGAGCAAGACTCCACAAGACCTAAGAATTTGAAGTACTATGTTTTGCATAAAATATAGGATTAGTATTTACTTAAATAAAAAATTCTTTTGGATATTCAATAATGCCTTTTACTCCTTTTAGGCTGCCGGGAATTAACTCTACAATCATACAGGTTTCACGAGGTGCTTCAAAGGGGAATTTAATATCATATTGGGAGGCCGCTTTGTATCCAAAGCGGGGGTAGTAGTTTTTTTGGCCAATTAGTGCAATAGCTTGGTAACCTGCGGCTTTAGCTTTTTGGTGGGCAGATGCTATAAGTTGACTTCCTATACCCTGAGATTGATAACGAGGTTTGACCGAAACTGGGGCAAGTGCCAACATCTCCAGCTCTTTGATACTTGCTTTCAACTTAATTTTGGTAAGTAGGATATGACCCACAATTTCCTTTTCCGAACAAGCAACTAAGGAAAACTCAGGAATAAAGGAAGACGACTCTCGGAGGCGTTCTACCAAAAACTGTTCTCGATGATCGCTATGTGGCATTTGCTCAAAAGCTTCCTGAATCAGGTTAAATACTTGGGAGTAATCGTCTTCGGTTTCTTGTCGGATCTGAATTTGCATAGTAGATCTAGGTTGGAGCTGCGATATAATCTGTACCTTTCTTTTGCTTAATGCTAATTGTGAGTGTCTTTTAAAAATATTAGTTAGAAATATACGGAAGAATAAAGAAAAGATCTAGTTTTAGGAAATCTAAGTAAGAGAAAAAGTTTTATATTGGAAGTCGGAATAAAATAATTGAGATATGATATTGGCATTAGATCAAGGTACAAGCAGTTCAAGAGCTATTATTTTTAATTTTGAGGGTCAAATTGTAGGGATGGCACAACAAGAGTTTCGCCAAATCTACCCACAAGCGGGTTGGGTCGAGCACGACCCCCTCGAAATCTGGCACACCCAAATTAGCGTAGCCAAAAAAGTATTACAAGAGCACCGAATTTCCCCAGCAGAGATCAAAGCCATTGGTATCACCAATCAGAGAGAAACCACCGTTGTATGGGATCGGCAAAGTGGTCAGCCCATCTACAATGCTATTGTTTGGCAAGATCGCCGCACTGCTAAGCTCTGCGATCAATTATGTAATGAAGGCCTAATCGACTATATCCGCCAAAAGACGGGGCTGTTGCCCGATGCTTATTTCTCTGCTACCAAAATCAATTGGATATTAGAGCATGTGGAGGGGGCTGCGGATAAAGCTGCTGCCGGGCAACTCTGCTTTGGGACGATCGATAGCTGGTTGCTCTGGAATCTGACCAAAGGGGCGGTGCATGCTACCGATTATAGCAATGCCTCTAGAACGATGTTGTACGATATTCATGAGCTCGATTGGGATCAACAATTGCTCGATCGCTTGCAAGTGCCTCGGGCGATCTTGCCAGAAGTACGCTCTTCTAGTGAAGTTTATGGGCACACCCATAGCAAAATCTTTGGTTTGGAAATTCCAATTGCGGGGATAGCTGGTGACCAACAAGCGGCACTTTTTGGGCAGGGCTGTTTTGAACCTGCTATGGCTAAAAATACTTATGGTACAGGTTGTTTTATGCTTATGAATACAGGTGAACAACCAATCCAATCGGAGGCAGGACTTCTAAGTACCATTGCTTGGGGACTAGATGGGAAAATTACTTATGCTTTAGAGGGATCGGTATTTATCGCTGGGGCCGCCGTACAATGGCTCAGAGATGAATTGAGAATCTTAGATTCCGCAGCAGATTCTGAATATTATGCGACTCAGGTAGCAGATAATGGAGGGGTTTATGTGGTGCCAGCCTTTGCTGGATTGGGTGGACCCTATTGGGATATGTATGCACGAGGGGCTATATTGGGACTTACTCGCAGCAGCTCTAAAGCACATGTTGTTCGAGCTACTTTAGAATCTTTGGCCTATCAAAGTCGGGATCTACTCACAGCGATGGAGCAAGATGCAGGCCTGAGCTTGAAAGACCTGAGAGTAGATGGGGGCGCAAGTGCCAATAATTTTCTCATGCAGTTTCAGGCCGATATTTTAGATGTGCCAGTTTCTCGACCTCAAGTGCTGGAAACTACTGCCTTGGGGGCTGCTTGTTTAGCTGGATTGGCTACGGGCTATTGGACTATGGGTGACTTGCGCAACGACTGGACCGCAGAACGGGTATTTGCTCCTCAAATGCCTGCCGAAAAAAGACAGCAGCTTTATGGGTATTGGCTGAAAGCTGTAGAGCGAACCAAAGCTTGGATTGATTAAATCAAACTAAACGGAAATGTTATTATATGTTGCCTTAGCAGTAATCTTACTGGTATTATTGAGTTGGTTTTTGCGAGGTCGTATGCAAAAGCGCAACCTCCCCCTACTTTCCTCTGCCCTAGAGTTGATGGAACATGAGTATGAGATCAAAGTCAAAGCGTTATTGATTGCTAAAACAGGGGAAGACCTAGACCACAAGGCAGATTTAGAGGAGTTTGTAGAGCATGCTTACCGTGAAATTCAACCCACTTGGCGACAATTTTTAACCTTACTGAAAAAATCGCCCTACTCCGCAGCTGAGATCGAATATCAACCTCAGTTCTTTCCTAACTTACTGGCTACCTGCGAGCAATTATTGACCAATCAGGAGCGCCTAGTGTGGACAGCAGAGGAGGAAAAGGTGTTGGATAAAGCTCTAAGAGATGCAATTAAGGCGGATTTACAGTTCAGATTATTGGACTAAATGTCATATTTTCCATCTTCAAAAAAAATTCTATGTTCCATTTAAAGGTCGTATCTAGTATCTTTTTGATATTTACGTTGAGTCTAAGTGGAACGCTTTCTACAAAAGCTGCTCCCTTAGCTGCTGAACTAAGAGTGGAGCTTCCTATCAATCCTCAGCATAAAAAAAAATCTAAGGTTAAGCCTAAAAAGCATCCTTATCCCAATGGAAGAA
>CAZOLU010000031.1:0-5528 GCA_964580485.1 uncultured Saprospiraceae bacterium
AATTAAAACCCTAAAACTTGAAGATGAAAAACAACATTTGGGTACTTCTGACTGCTATCAGTCTGGTTGTAGCTTGCAACAATCCTGAGAATAAAGAAAGCCATAAGGTCTCCACTTCTACAGAGCAAGCCACTGCAGAAGTGAATAAAGGGGAAGAAAGTCCAAGCAAAACAGAAGAAAAGCCTGAGCGCAAAACTGAAAATGTGGCAGACAAGGTAGCCCCATTGCTTCAACAAGAGCCTTTTTTCAAAGTATTGAAAAATGCTCAATCAAATGCACAGGCGATGCTTTCATCCAGCTATGAGTATGTTGAAAATAATGGTAGCAAGCAATTAGATGGCAAAGCCCTCGTAAAAATGGAGGGTATGGGATTTGGCAGCAGCACTTGTGCCCATTTCAAAAATGGAAAACTGCAAGGTTTGGCTTATGAAGCGGTGAGTACGCCTAGCACTCACATGCTAAGTATGCAATACGATCAGGGTGCCCTGAAAGAAGCCTATATTTACATCATGGACATAGACGATTGCCAAGCCTATGGTCCCATTAAGGGGAAAAATCTTGACCAACTTAGGGCTGAGTTTAATGAAATCTTGGCAAAACCCAATGATTACAAGGAGCAATTCAAAGCTGTGGATTGCCCCAAAGCAATGAAGGAGTTGTTTAATTAAAACATTAACAAAAACTAATTAAAGCTTTACATATTATGTTAGATATAATTCAAGCTCGACTAGATGGCCTTGAGACCCGGTTGAAAGAAGTTCAAAAAGAAGCGATGCGTGATGGACACATCAACTGGCTCGAGTCCATTCAGATCAATGGACTCAAAGGCACTATTGCTACCCTTCGCCTTTTGGTTGGAGAAAAAGAGCAAGAACAAAGTAGTAGCAGCAGTGAAACGACCAGCGAAAGCTCTAGCAGCAGTAGCGAAACTACAACGACCAGCACTAGCGTAGAAACCCACTATGATGCCGCAGAAAAAGCCGCAGAAGTTGGGCTAAGTATGGCCGAAGAGCAACACTATCAGGCAGGTTATGCAGGTCCTGACGGATATTGGGTGCCGCCTGATTTTACTACAAAAATCGAAGCTGGAGAAAAAATTCCTAGCCACCTTCCTCAACCCACCTGGTGCAACCGTTTTGCAATGGATTTGGCCGAAGAAATCTTGGGCGAGGATAATCCGTTTAAAGACTTAAATAAGAACATGGCCAGTGCGGGTAAGATGAATGAATTTATGAATGAAAGAGAAGATCTATTTGAAAAAGTAGATACCTTTGAAAAAGCTTGGGAAGAAGCCAACAAAGGGAAAATGGTCTTTTTATCAGATAGTGGGCATATTGCCACCTGTATTCCTACAGATGAAATGCAAAGTCGCCAAGATGCATCGGGTAAAGTCTGGACCTTTGGTGAGGTAATTCAAGCTGGTGCTAGTGTAGGGCAAATGTATCTCAACTATGCTTGGGGGGTTAATAGTTTCAAAAACATTGAGGTTTTCGTTACTAAAAATAACGGTGAAGGTGCAGAGGTAGAAGTTGAAGAAACTACCGAAACCACTGAACCTACTGATGAAACTACCGAGACCACTACAGATGACGATAGTAGCACTACCCCCAGCGCGAGTGCCAAGTTGTCAGCTTCGGTTGGTGCTGGTGGTGTTAATAACCAGGCAGATGTGCTTTTGGTACAAGAAACCCTCAACGATAAACGCTCGGCTGGTTTGACAGAAGATGGCCTGATTGGCCCCGCTACTATTGGCGCCATCAAAGCTTTTCAACAAGCGACCTTTGGTTGGGCTGATGGGCGCATTGATGTAGGAGGCCAAAGTGAGGCTGCACTTTTTGAAGCTGTTTCCGATACTGGTGGAACGACTAGCGATGATACGACTGATGAGCCAGGCGAAGAGATTGTATATGAGGAAGGTGAGCTAGGCATTGGAGATGATGGAGATGAAACCTACAAAGACCAGCGTGACAACCCTGTTTTGGGTGATGCTACTTGTAATGTAACCACTTTGGCTATGCAACTTTTGGGGCTTGCAAATGGAGACGAGGCACGTGTTATGGAAAGCGCACTGGAGCTTTGCTCCAAACATGGGGTGAGTGGAGTGAATGCCAGCACGCAATTAGAGGAAATCCTTCGCCGTCTTACCATAGTAGCTGCCGGAGAAGAACGCCCTGGTGGTATCCCAGCTTGGCAATGGTCTTGGGTCTTGGACAAAACGGCTGAAATGTTTACAGACATCGTTCTGCGAGTAGATAATGCCAGTAAGTATACCAATATCACTACTAAGGAGGCCTACATGAACCAGATTGTGCCTGAGTTGCAAAAAGGTGCAGAGGTGATGGTCTCTAACCATTTAACTAGTGGAGGACATATCGTTTTCCTTGTAGCTGTACGGGATGATGGGATTGTCATCAATGACCCTTATGGTATGATGGTTACCAATCACGGCTATTGCCGTAATGCAGAGCAAATCTCTTCGGGTAAAAAAGCTTGGTTTACAACTTACAAAACGATTATTGATACTCGACTCAAGCTGAACAGCAGTTTGAAATCAGCTATTCTCACACAGGTGGAGAATAACGGCACTTTCCCCAATAATACGGGAGAAAAGAATTTCTACACTTGGGATGAGGTGGCTACATACAAAATCGGAAAATGGTGTAATGTGGCTTTAAAAGCCTAAATGCAATACCGAAAATGATCAAAAGGATGCTTCGTTATATAAATGAAGCATCTTTTTTTTACTATTTTATCAGGAGAATTTATAGTAAGGGGGAGTAAATTGCTATGGCACTATTTTTTCATGGCGAACCGCTACTTGTCAGGATCAGACTCAAAAAAAATAATTATGCATTAAGGATTCACCTAAATCGGAATAGTTCTTGCAACGATCTCGGATAGCTCTATTTATTATTCGATGGCATAATCAAAATATAAAACACCTATGAATCATCAATTTTTTACACTGTTGTTACTTTGTTATGTAGGTTTCGTTCAGGCACAGCCACCTGAAGGTTCAGGTCCAAATCTTATTCCCAACCCAGGTTTTGAAGAAGTTAAAGGTCGGCCGCCCAAGGATGATATAGATGGATATAAGACCTTCAAATACAATATAGTTGGTTGGCACAGCCCTACCCTTTCCACACCAGACCTCAAGATTACACTCCCCCACGAAATAAAGAAGGCAAAAAGAGAAAGAAAACCCATTGATGTACCCCATAGTGGATACAAAATGGTAGCGATTCATACACGCAACCCCTTGTCTGAACGTTCAGACACCTATCGGGAATATGTGGAAATTCGATTAGACAAAACACTGAAAAAAGGAGCAGAGTATTATTATGAATTTTGGGTATGCCGAGCAGTTCAATCCAAGTATGTTACCAATAATATTGGATTTGCCCTATCGCCTAGTCCTGTTGTTAATGACGGAACTTGGAAGCCACTGACGCATATCACCCCTGATGTCAACGTAGATGAAGTCATCAATAAGGATAAACGAGAGTGGGTTAAATATTCAGGAACCATAAAGTCTGCCAATCGCTCAGACTTTATTGTTTTCGGAAATTTCTTGGATAACGAAAAGACCATTATGATAGAAGGCAGCAAGGATCCAGAAGGAGATTTTGAAAGAGCCTATTACCTTATCGATGATGTAGCTTTGCATGAGTTAAATTGGAAGCCAGAACCTCCAGCAGCACCCAAACCTAAAATTGAAGTAGGTACGGTGATTAAATTAGACCGGATTTTCTTTGTAACAGCCAAATGGGATTTGCTTCCAGAATCTAATGAACAGCTACAAGAAGTGATTGATTTATTGAATGAATATCCCGATATGGAGATTGAAATTCATGGACATACCGATAGCCGAGGAGATGACAATTACAACCTCAACCTTTCGAAAAATCGTGCAAAATCTGTTTATAAATACCTGATCGACACTGGAGGCATTGATGCCAATCGCCTCAAATACAAAGGCTTTGGAGAGAAAAAACCCGTAGCCGACAACAACACTTCCGAAGGGCGACAGCTCAACCGACGTGTAGAATTTACCGTAACCAAGGTTGGGGAAGAAAATGTAGAGGTAGAATATGATACCGACGTTAAGCCTTACACAGATGATGAATAAGGTTTAATAACTAGGTTCTGACCAAAACAATTAGAGGATCTCAGTGCATTGGCAACGGAGATCCTTTTTTTGTTCTACTCTACTGGTTTATTAAACTGAATATAGGTTCCATCCAACTCTAAAGTGATGACTCGCAAATTTGAGGGATAGGTTAATTTAATAGGATCTTCGGGTTGAGGCATTTTTCCTTTTAGCAAAGGTAGCGCAGTTTCCCCCTCTAGCTTACCATCAGCGGTATATCTCTTGACATAGAGTTCTTGGTTGCCATAATCTAAGACAAACCAAGATCCAGCCCCCTCGCCTGCCAACCAATGCGCATCTGAAGGCAAATGGGGAGGACGTTCAGGTTTTGACAACGTATTTTTCATAAATTGCTTGCTGGGTTTGATCTTGGGTATAAAATCATCTCGCTCCAAGCGTTTGGGAATGACCTCCTTATTTCCCAAGGCATGCACATTCATCAAGGTGGTGGGCGTAAAAGGCTTGAGATAACTCAAATAAAAATGCTTGCGCCAAGGCAATCGCCCAGCTCGCAAAACAGTATTGACAAAGCGAGAGCAGTTTGTCCCCCCCCAAACAAAAGGGCCATAGGGAATGATATGTTGGTTGTGCATAGCCACTGCCTTCTTTCGAGCTGCATGATAGTCTATGGGATGATAAGCTCCATGTAAAGGCCCATCGCCATGACAAGCAGGGTTGCGCTGCAACTCCTCTAAAATCTCCTTAAAATTGAGAATTTCTTGTTGATCCTCTGAAAAAATGGCCTTGGTCTTAATTTTAAGTTCATGGTCTGCATCCCCCATTCGTACACGCCCATGTTGATAGGGTGCATGATAGCGCCCAAAATCAAAATAATGGCAAGAACCATCCTCCAAATCCACTAATACCAAAGCAGCATGCCCAACCTTGTAAAAATGATTCCAGTTGATGCCTAGCAAACGTGCGGGTCGATCATACCAAACCCCTACTTCTTTACAATACATTTTGGGCCAGGCCAACGCAATGCCAAAGCCAGTATGTCCTTTTCTCATAATCGTCTGATTCTAAAGCTTCAAAGTCAATATCTCAATCTATCAAACAAAAATACCGTTCATTTAAAAGCCTAATTATCAAGGCTATTCAGAAGCTAATGCATGAGTCAACACCTCTTTCATATAACCTACATAATGAAAATTCAATCCCTCTAAATATTCCTTTTGAATCTCCTCTACATCCTGTTTATTATCTACACAAAGAATAATATCCTTAATGCCAGCTCGCTTGGCAGCCAGCATTTTTTCTTTAATTCCCCCTACACGCAATACTCGCCCTCGTAAGGTGATTTCTCCAGTCATAGCCAAGAAAGGAGTTAAAGGACGATTGGTAAAAGCTGAAGCTAAGGCGCTAAGCATGGTAATCC
>CAZOLU010000031.1:5538-13733 GCA_964580485.1 uncultured Saprospiraceae bacterium
CGCCTGTCATAGCATAGCTTGCGTCAATAGGGCGCTGTGTGTATGCAGAAAGAATAGATGAAAGCATGGTAATCCCAGCAGAAGGACCATCTTTGGGAATTGCCCCAGCTGGCACATGAATATGCACATCTGTTTCGGCAAAGCGCTCAATTGGAATGTTTAGCATATCTGCATGAGCTCGCAAATAACTCAGGGCGGTACTAGCCGACTCTTTCATAACATCTCCAAGATTACCGGTCAAAGTGAGTTTGCCCTTACCTTTACTCAAGCTAGCTTCTATAAAGAGAATGTCTCCTCCCACCTGAGTCCAAGCAAGTCCCACTGCTACACCAGGGCCTTGTTCCTCCTCATACATATCATTAACTACCCGCTTAGGACCTAGAATAGACTCCAATTGACCTTGCTCAATTTGAATAGTACTAGCCTCCTCTTGAGCAATTTTTTTAGCGGTATACCGCATCAACCTTGCGATGAATCGCTCCAAAGAACGCACCCCAGATTCTCGAGTATAATCCTGAACCACCCCTAATAAGGCATCTTCGGTAATAGAAAAATGCTCCGTAGTTAGACCATGTTCAGTCAGTTGCTTAGGGAGCAAATGCCTTTTAGCAATTTCAAGTTTCTCCTCTACAGAATAACCAGAAACCTCAATCAGCTCCATTCGATCTAATAATGCAGGCTGAATAGTCGCTAAGGAATTGGAAGTAGCAATAAATAGCACCTTAGATAGGTCATACTCTAGCTCTAGATAATTATCATAGAAGGTGGAATTTTGCTCGGGGTCTAAAATTTCCAATAAGGCAGAGGAAGGGTCCCCACGAAAACTATTTCCAATTTTATCAATCTCATCCAAAATAAAAACAGGATTAGAAGCCCCTGTTTTTTTCAAAGACTGAATGATACGGCCAGGCATAGCTCCAATGTATGTTTTGCGATGTCCTCGTAGTTCAGACTCATCGTGCAGCCCTCCTAAAGACATACGAATATACTCTCGCCCTAGAGCTTTGGCTACTGACTTTCCCAAGGAGGTTTTCCCCACGCCTGGAGGACCTACCAAACAAAGGATAGGTGCTTTCATATCCTTGCGTAATTTAAGTACGGCCAAGTACTCTAGGATGCGATCTTTTACCTTGTCTAAGCCAAAATGATCTTGATTTAGGACTTCTTCTGCTAGATTTAAGTCAAAGTTATCCTCTGTATATTCTTCCCAAGGTAGGTCTGTGAGCAACTCTAAGTAGTTAAGTGTAATGGAGTACTCTGGGACCATAGGGTTCATTCGCTGCAACTTTCGGAAGTCTCGGTCAAACTTATCTTTAACAAGTTTAGGCCATTGCTTGGCATCTGCTTTAGCTTTGAGCTCATCAATCTCCTCTTGCTGCGGACTTTCCCCCAACTCCTCTTGGATCATGCGCATTTGTTGATTGAGGATATAGTCACGCTGCTGCTTTTCCATATCATTTTTGACCTTATTTTCAATTTGGCCTTTCAACTCCAGCACTTGCATCTCATTATGCATTTGCTTCAAAACGAGCTCTGCCCGGTCCATCAGGTTATCTGTTTCGATAATTTGCTGTTTACCAGCAACATCTAAACTAAGGTTAGAGGCTACAAAATTGATGAGGAAAGCGGAATTGCGAAGATTTTTCAACACCATAGAAGCATCCTTTGGTAATTGAGGGGAAAGCTCTACAATCTTTTCTCCCAAATCTTTAATCGCCGCACTCAGGGCATTAAATTTAACCAGATCAGAAGTTCCAGTATCCTTCAGCAATTGGATAGAAGCCTTCAACATCGACGGGTCACTAATCAGTTCGGCTACTCTAAAACGCCGTCTACCTTGTAGAATTGCAGTAGAATTACCATCTGGCATTTTAATCAAACGAACGATCTTTGCCACTACGCCTACCTCATAAAGATCCTCAGCATCGGGATCTTGAGTTTCGATCGACTTTTGAGCCAACACCCCAATAAATCGGTCGGCTTGATAAGCTTCATTTACTGCTGCCACCGACTTGGTACGGCCAATGGTTACAGGAACCACTACCCCAGGGAAAAGCACCATATTTTTTAGTGCCAAGACTGGTAAAATTTCAGAGTACTCTTCCTGTTGCATTTCTTCTTCCTCCTCCTCATCCATAGAGAAGATCGGTAGTATTTCTATTTCTTCCTCTTGTGCAAAGATGTCTTTTTTTCCAAACATAATTGTTCTTGCAATAATTTACATGATGTAATGACAGTTTGAAGTGTCAAGATGGCATAACGGCAGGCATTAACTAAAAAGTAATAGTTAATTTTTAACACCCAACAACTCCATAAATTCAGCTTTAAGACCCTATAAAAAGGGAATTACAGCTTTTAAGACAGCTTCTCTTTTCTAATTTGTCTATATTGTGTTGTCAAAAGCTGTGCCGTAGCATTTTCTTGGCAAAAGTATTCAGCTTTAGCAGCGAAAGCTTTACGCCAGGTCAGCGAGAACGTAGCTCATCTACGTTCTCGCTACGCGCACACGCACGAGCGACAGCCTTGGGAATCAAGGCTGTCGCCAACCTCGCTTTATAAAAACACTTTAGATATGGGTATACTTCAATTATTAGAGCATGTAAATCCAGATGCACTAGAAGCTAGTTTTGATCAGATTGCTCGGGCTTTGTTTCAAAACTGCTATATTCGCATTCACCAATCTGACTATCAACTCACCGAAATTGAGTTCTATTATTACCATCCTCAAAAACATCCAGACATTTATGTACATAAAAATGCTGTACAACTGAAACTGGGCAATTGGTATTTTCATGGTTCAGGACTAGATATTACCTTTGGGCAAAAAGCAAAGGGTATATATGGAGGCATTTTGCTTAGGGGCATCAAAAATTTGAGCACAGGGCAGTACTGTTCTGGCCCGATCAACACCCTTCGAGAACTGATGCGCAACTTTCAGTTGATCACAGCCGCTCACCAAATGCAATTGGTCGAGGCACAGATTGCCAAGCAAAAAGATATCATCAAAGCTCCACGCATTGGACTCAACCCCAAAAGAGATCAAGAAGCGAACAGCAACTATTGGTCTCGACCTTATCGTTACCTCATAGATTGGGAACCTGAAATTAGTGGGCATTCATTTAAAAACAAACTAAAAGTACGAGAGCAAGGAATTTTATGTACTTTTGTATAAATCAATACCGCTATTTTTTGACCCAAAGGTTGAACTCAGAGGATGTATAAAATTTTGCAATCGGTACAATGGCGTTTTGTACTACTACTCGCCTGCCTTGTAGTAGTCGTACTCTCTATTTTTTTTACCATTCAATTGGCCGAAGATCTCAAAAAAGCTGAAAAAGGACGAATGGAAACTTGGGCAGCAGCCCAAGAAAGCATGATGAAAGGAGACCCCAACTGTGATTTCACCTTTCAATCGCAAGTCATCGAATCCAACAAACGTATTCCAATGATCCTAGTTGATGGCGATTATCGTATTCAAGATGCCCGCAACTACCCTGATAGCTTCCCCAACAACAAAGCATTTTTTGAGCAGGAGCTTGCCGAGCTTCAAGCCAGCACAGAACCTATTGTTATTGAGCCTCAAGGCATGGAGATTCCCATCAAGCTTATGGTTTTTTACCGAGAATCTCGACTCATTAGCTACCTCGAGTGGTTCCCTTATCTTCAATTCGGACTGCTGTTTATTTTTCTTTTTCTCGCATACCTCTCTTTTAGTTCCATGCGTCGAGCACAACAGGAGCGCATTTGGGTGGGAATGGCTAAAGAGACGGCACATCAGCTGGGTACACCACTGACTTCGCTTGTAGGTTGGATCGAAAATATTCGGATGATGTACAACGAAGATGATGAGATGCTGATGATGACCGAGGAAATGCACAAAGATATCGAGCTTTTGGAAATTGTAGCAGGACGTTTTTCTAAAATTGGTGCTGTTCCTGAATTAAAAACCAGCAATATCTACCAACGCATAGAACGACATTATGAGTATATTCGACAACGTGCGCCCCGAAAAGTAACTTTAAGTTTTCCCGACTTTGAAAGCACAAATCCTATTTATGTAGAGATCAATGAATTGCTCTTCGATTGGGTAATTGAAAACCTCCTTAAAAATGCCTTGGATGCCATGGGGGGAAAGGGGAAAATTTCGGTCCAAGTATCAGAAAACGATAAAAATGTGTGGATTGATGTAACAGATACTGGAAAGGGAATGCCAAAAAAACTGCATCAACGCATCTTCAAGCCTGGCTTTTCTACCAAAAAAAGGGGCTGGGGTTTAGGGTTATCGCTTTGTAAACGTATTGTAGAACGCTACCACAACGGTAAGATTTTTGTAAAACAGTCTGTAGTCAACCAAGGTAGCACCTTTAGAATCCAACTCCCTAAGTCTAGTGCTTCTGTTAATTAGATAGGTGCTAGCATCCTCAAATCAACTTTTAATATATTAGCAAATATGATAAAATATCTACCTGCTTTATTCCGACTTTTTGCACTTTTGATCAGCTTGCTGTTTTTTAATACAACAGAAGCTCAAACTACCGATACTCTCTACCTTAGAGATCTTACTGATCTTAGTCCTATCCCTTACGTTCAGGTTCAAATTCTGAATGCCAAGGGTCAAGCGGTACAGCATACTCCTTATAGCTCAGATGAAGAAGGTGTTGTTATTCTTCAGAATTTTAATAGTGAGCAATACCTACTGGTTCAAGATTTTAATTATCATCAGGTTTATCTCAATTGGTATGAGGTAAAGGCTACCAATGGTCGAATTTTCATGAAGGCTCGTGCCCTTGACTTGGTAGAAGTCGTAGTATTGGGCAATTCCAAATTCGAAGAAAAGGTGAAAGATGTACCTTCTCAAATTACCGTCTTAGACGATCAGCAAATTCAGCTGTACAACCCACAAACTAGCGCTACGGCACTTGAAAACTCTGGAGAGGTCTACGTCCAGCGCTCTCAAATGGGTGGAGGAAGCCCTATCATTAGGGGCTTTGAGGCTAATAAAGTACTCATTGTGCTAGATGGTATACGTATGAATAACGCCATATATCGATCTGGGCACCTTCAAAATGTGATCACCATCGATAATGCCATTCTAGAACGTATTGAAGTACATCATGGTCCAGCATCAACAATTTATGGATCTGATGCCTTAGGAGGAGTGATGTATTTTAGTACCAAAAAGCCTAAACTGAAAACACATTCCTCGGATGCCCCCTTCTCCATCAATGCCTTTACTAGATTTTCTACTGCCAATTTTGAACGAACCGCCCATACTGATTTTAATTTCAGCAACCGAAAATTTGCCAGCCTTACTAGCATCACATATTCCAACTTTGATGATTTGCGTGCAGGCCGTGTAAAATCTGACACTGCAATGGCTCGATATTGGAACCGCTATTTTTATGTAGAGCGCGATGATAGTATGGATATGGTTCGTATTAACGAAAACCCTAATGTGCAGTTGGGTACGGCTTACTCACAGATGGATTTGCTTCAAAAATTTCGTTACCAACCTAATGCGCATACTGATTTAATTTTTAACTTACAATACTCTACTTCTAGTAATATTCCTCGTTATGATCAATTAACAGAAGGAGAGGTCTCTTTTCAGAATGGGCAAATTATTTCTCAACAATTAGAATATGCCGAGTGGTATTATGGCCCACAGGAACGCCTTTTGACCTCTATACATGCCCGATTTACCCCTGATAGTCTCTTCTTTTTCAACTCTGCTAGTCTTGTTGCTGCCTATCAAAAAATTGGGGAAGATCGCATCACTCGAAAATTTGACGACCTTCTTCGTAGAATACAGGCCGAAGACCTCCATGTTTTCACCCTCAATGCCGATTTTGTCAAACATTTGGGCAAAAACAGAAAACTACTCTATGGAGCAGAAGGAACACACAACATCGTCAATTCTAGTGCCGAAACGATCAATATCGAAACCTCTGAGGTCAGTACCCGAGGCCTGGGCACTCGCTATCCAGATGGAGGTAGTAACATGAGTACAGCGTCACTCTATGCCAACTACCGTATGAAATTGGGAAAACAGATCAATCTGATTGCAGGGGGGCGTTATACCTACACCCATATCGGTGCCAACTATATAGATAGTATCTTGTATGACCTCCCCTATGAGCGTATTGATGTACAAACCAATGCCCTAACTGGAAGCCTTGGATTGGCCTGGGATCTAGGAAACCAGTTTCAACTCAACGGTATTCTGGCAACTGCCTATCGTACGCCCAATATTGACGATATGGCCAAGATTCGATCAAAAGGAGGAAATGTTACAGTTCCTAATCCTGACATTCGCCCCGAAAAGGCTTTGAATAGTGAACTTAGCCTCAGCAAACAGTTTACACAAAAAATCAAACTCTCTAGTACCTTTTTTCACACCTATCTTTTTGATGCCGTAGTACAACAGGATTATAATATCAATGGTGTAGATACTATGTATTACGACGGTCGTTTTCGAAATATTCAGGCTTTGGTCAACATTGGTCGGGCAAGGGTATGGGGACTTCATGGTGGATTAGCCGTTGAGTTTAATGAAGCGGCCTTTCTTAAAGGGAGTATTACTTATACCAAAGGACTAGATTTAGGAGAAGTCAGCCCTCAACCCCTAGGGCATATTCCCCCACTCTATGGGCAACTGGCGTTTAATTATAGCCGTCGTCAATTTAGTATGAATGTCATGACTCGTTTTAATGGGCCCAAACGCCTAGAAGATTATTCTGACGACAGTTCTGAAAATCTGGACAAAGCCTTGCCTACGGGTACTCCAGCCTGGTTTACTATCAATATTTTTACCAGTTATAAGATCAATCAACACTTTAAAGTTAATGTAGGAGTAGAAAATTTACTAGATTGGCATTATCGCCCTTATGCTTCGGGAGTTAGTGCACCTGGACAAAATGTAATTATTAGCTTGCAGGGGAATTGGTAAGCTCAAATTCAACATTTGTTCTTTTATTGCTTTTATTGTACTTTTATTTTTAATCTTTGAGGAGGTCTTAAGATTGCTTTCAAATCAGCACCCGATTTCAGAATTTCAAGCCCTACCCTAACCTATAAAAGCCATTTGTTATGTCTCCATTCAAATTATTCTCACTGTTTAGTATTCTGATACTACTCCAATCCTGTGTTTGTAATAATCAGCATGTAGGAAAACCTTCTGTTCAACTCAGCAATAGCACTTGGTATATTTCTGCTTACCATGGAGAAGGAAAATCTAAATATGAAGTAGATCAACCCTACCCTATTAGTTTTAAAGAAAAAACCGTAGAAATAAAGTGGGAAAAGAACAGTTGTAATGGTCTTTATAGTTTTAAAAAGCATCAACTTCAATTTAAAGAAGGGCTAGCTTGCACTAAAATTTGCTGCGACAGCAAAATTGCCGAGCAGCTACAACAAGCACTCAGCGCTGGATCTATGAAGCTGGAGGAACATGGGGAAGGCTATCTCAAATTTAAGACTTCATCCACTACTATTCCAGTGGTTTACTTTAGCTCCGAAGCTACTCCTAAGATAGATTTAATCGGTAGTAGATGGGTTATTACACAAAAAAAAGACCTCAATACTCAAAAAATTTATAAACCCAAAGGCAAATACACCCTACGCTTTGGGGAAACAAAAGCCCACATTAAATTAGATGTAAATACCTGTACTCAAGAACTACGCTATGAGGGCAATAGCATCCGAATCAATCCAGCTAATGCGGGTAGTTTTTGTACCGAAGTTTGTTGTGATTCAGAAGATGCGCAGCAATACAGCTATATTTTCAAAGATCAGATGCAGTTTGAAATGCAAGGAAAAAATCTTCGACTTTACAACAAAGAAGTGAGCTACACCCTATCTCCCCTAGATCAAGAGCAAGACTTTAAGGCTGTTTCTGTAGAAGATTTGCTGGAAAGTAGCTGGAAAAGTACCCAAGTAGTAGATCTCCAACGCGGCATCGCAGAAAAATCCTCCGAAGTATATTATATCGCTTTTGAAAAGGGCCGCTTTAGTGTCAAACTCCCTGTAAATACCTGTAGTACTAGTCTAAAGGCCGAGCAGGATATTCTAATCCTTCCTAATGCTGAAATGGCTTGTACCAAAAAATGTTGCGATAAGCAGTTGGCCCTAGATTATCTTGCACATTTTAAAGGGCGTTTCAAAGTAGAACAACGTGAAAACACTTTAAAATTGAC
>CAZOLU010000031.1:13743-17095 GCA_964580485.1 uncultured Saprospiraceae bacterium
ATATTGTATATTTTAATGCTTTAAATTTTAGTAAAAACTTCCCTCATGGAACAGGATGAAACAATTGATTTCCCCATATCTGACTTAAATAGCCAACTGATACAGCCAGGACAGTTTGAGAGCAATAAACACTGGTATCCTAAGGCATTGAATGCCACGATTCACCCTATGGTTAGTTTCTTTCTCAATCTTAGTCAGGAGCGTATTGTAAAACGCTATTGCCACATGCACCCCAAGGTGAGTTATCAAAGCCTTAGAGATATTCTCAACTACCAGCCCAAGTATTTTCGTTGGGCGGGGGCTGATCTTTTGCATGTTACTACCGAGAATGGCAAGCGACAAATGGTGGTGATAGAGACCAACTCTTGCCCTTCAGGGCAGAAATCTATGCCTTTGCTCGACGATTTTCAAGAGCAGGGTGGCTATTGGCGATTGATGGAGAACACCTTTTCCAAGTTGCTTCAGAAACGCAATAAGGTTCGAGGAGAATTGGCTGTCGTTTATGACAAAAATCCCATGGAAGCCTCTGGCTATGCTGCTGCTTTAGCAGATGTTATGGGTGAGCCCGTACACTATGTATCTATGCCCAAAGACCACCCCAACCCTGCAGTTCGTTTTAAAAATGAGATCATGTATGTCTTTGGTGCAGACCAAAAATGGCATCCTATCCGAGCCGCCTTCCGATACGTTACACAACGCCCTTGGGATCGTATTCCTCTACACAGCAAAACCAAAATCCTCAATCCTCCAATCGCTTGCTTGGCTGGGGGGCGCAATAAAATGGTAGCAGCCAAAGCTTACGATATTTTTAATTCAGAACTGGCAGATAGTGGTTTAAAAATTATCACTCCCGAAACGATTTGGGATGTTTCTAAAAATGAAATTCCACTCTGGGTACGTAAACTTGGAGGGCAGGCAGTGGTCAAAGTACCTTACAGTAACGCTGGACAGGGTGTTTATACCATTGTCAACGAACAGGAGTTGGAGGCATTTATGCAGGAGGACTCTGAGTATGATCGTTATATTGTCCAAAGTTTAATTGGCAACTACAACTGGAGTTCAACGAGCTCCAAAGGTAAACTTTTTCATGTAGGAACCATGCCCAACCCCAAAGGGCATAGTTATGTAGCCGACCTTCGTATGATGGTTCATGCTACCGAAAAGGGTATTTTGCCGATTTGTGTGTATGCGCGTCGTGCCGAAAAACCTTTAGTAGATGATCTCGTTTCAGGCGAAGACTCTTGGTCGATGCTGGGAACCAACCTTTCTATTAAATTGACGAATGGTCAATGGGATAGTGACACCAACCGTCTGATCTTAATGGATCGTAGAGATTTTAATAAATTAGGTATTGGGATTGATGATCTCATTGAAGCCTATATCCAAACCGTGTTGTCGATGATTGCCATTGACAAAATGTGTATTCAACTCGTCAACAGTAAGGGGCGTTTCCGTATGAAACTCTTTCAATCTCTAAATGACGATAATAGTCTGTTATCACAAATTATGCTTTAATGACTAGCTTAAAAATTTTAATTTTAACGGATCATGCGGGGCACTCTTCAGAAAACTCTGTTTATGCATTAGCGCGTAGCTTAGCAACAAGGGATATCGTCAGCAGAGTCGACATTGCAAGTCGATCGCACCCTGAGAATCAAGCTTTTTTTTATGAGATGAGTAGCCGGCTGTTGCAGGCGCACAGGGTGGAAAATGACTTTTATTTCTCAGAAAAAGCTACACAATTACTTTCTCAAACTAAAGCAGTAGAGCTAAAAGATTATGATTGGGTCTGGCTTAGGTTGCCACGCCCTATTCCCAAAGTTTTTTTTGAGTTTTTAATGGCTCACTTTCCAGAGCAACGTATATTCAACCGGCCCTCTGGAATTATGAAAACCAGTTCAAAGGCATTTCTATTGGAGTTGGCAGAGATCTGCCCCCCTATGCAACTTATCCAAAACCAAGAAGATCTTGAAAATTTTCGACAGCGATTTCCTATTGTGCTCAAACCCCTACTCAACTATGGGGGAAAAGGGGTGTTGAGGATTGAAGATGATGAGGTTTGGGAAGATCAAGAGAAAAAACCTTATAAGGCATGGTTAGCAGGGCAAGAAAAACTAGAATATTTAGGAATGCAATTTCTTAAAAATGTAGGGCAGGGAGATAAACGTATTGTAGTTTGTAATGGTGAAGTGCTAACGGCAGTGCTGCGTTATCCAGCCAAAGGGAGTTGGATGTGCAATATCGCACAAGGAGGACATGCCGAAAAAAGTGAAGTGAGTCCAGCCGAACAAAGAATTATAGATCATATACAACCTATTCTACATCAAGAAGGTATCTTAATGTACGGACTAGACACTCTAATGGGGAATGAAGGAGAACGCCTACTCTCAGAAGTAAACACCTTGAGTATTGGAGGGATTGCCCCTTCAGGAACTGCAGTTGTAGAAAAGGCAATTGATGGTATTTTATCATATATCAAGCAACAAGAAGATGAAAATAGCTCAAATTGACCAACTGAACATCGAAAGGTTGGAGCGAGGCAAGGTGTATAAGTTTTGGCTAAATATGGTTTCGGATAGCTTTGCTCAACCTACTAGTATTCCTATCTTTTTGGCAAAAGGTATTGAAGATGGACCTACTCTGGGCATCACATCTACTTTGCATGGGAATGAAATTAATGGCATTCCTGTTATTCAAAAGCTTTTCAAACGCTTGGATGTAGAACGCCTGCGCGGCAATATTTTAGCGGTTCCAGTAGTCAATATTCCTTCTTTTTTTCGAAAAAAGCGACGCTTTACCGATAATGTAGATCTCAACCATATTATGCCTGGCAAGGAGAAAGGTAATGTTAGTCAGGTTTATGCTCATCATTTTTTTGAGAAAGTGATCAAAAAGATGCACTATTTGATTGATCTACACACGGCAAGCTTTGGGCGTATCAACTCCTACTATGTTCGGGCAGATATGAGTGTGTCTATTACTTCCAAAATGGCCTTGGTACAGAATGCACAAATCATTCTGAACAATCCCGCTTCGGCTGGGACGCTTCGAGGAGCTGCACAAAATATTGGCATTCCATCTATTACCTTAGAACTAGGAGACCCCAATATCTTTCAACCCAACATTATTCATCAAGCCCTAACTGGAGTCTATAACGTCTTGAGTGTTTTAGATATGTATGAAGCTGAGTTGAGGGCTAGTACAGATCAGATGATTATCTGCCACAGCTCTAAATGGCTCTATACTACACATGGGGGACTACTCCAGGTATATCCAGAAGTTACACAAATAGTGGAAAAAGGAGAGCGTATTGCTCATCAGGTAGATGTTTTTGGCGATCTGCTACAAACCT
>CAZOLU010000032.1:0-8955 GCA_964580485.1 uncultured Saprospiraceae bacterium
AGGATGAATACAAGGCGATTGAAGGGGCAGATGCTCTGGCAATTGTAACCGAATGGAACGAGTTTAGAAATCCTAATTTTGACGAAATGGCGGCTTTACTTCAGCACAAAGTTATCTTTGATGGACGAAATGTGTACCGCCCCGAAGACATGAAAGCCAAAGGCTTTTACTATGAAAGCATTGGTCGTATGACGGTTCATCCTTAATATTATTATCTCAACCTTTATTTATTACTTCTATGCAACGGGTTCTTATCACAGGGGCGGCAGGTTTTTTGGGTTCTCATCTTTGCGATCGTTTTATTGCAGAAGGGATGCATGTTATTGGCATGGATAACCTCATTACGGGGTCTTTATCTAATATTGAGCATTTATTTGAGCTGGAACATTTTGAATTTTACCACCATGATGTGTCGAAATTTGTACATGTTCCTGGAAAATTGGACTATATCCTTCATTTTGCTTCTCCTGCTAGTCCGATTGACTATCTTAAAATGCCCATTCAAACCCTGAAAGTAGGGTCTTTGGGTACACATAATTTACTAGGATTAGCAAGAGTGAAAAAAGCTAGGATTTTGGTAGCTTCCACTTCAGAAGTGTATGGAGATCCCTTGGTACATCCGCAAAAAGAAGATTATTGGGGGAATGTGAACCCGATTGGTCCTCGTGGAGTTTATGACGAGGCCAAGCGTTTTCAGGAGGCGATCACCATGGCTTATCACAATTATCATGGCTTGGAAACTCGTATTGTTCGGATTTTCAACACTTATGGTCCTCGCATGCGCACAGATGATGGCCGGGCTTTGCCCGCCTTCTTTTCGCAAGCGATTCGAGATGAGGAGATCACTGTTTTTGGGGATGGGTCTCAAACTCGCTCCTTTTGCTATGTAGCGGATTTGGTAGATGGAATTTTCCGACTGTTGATGAGTGATTATCATTTCCCAGTAAATATTGGGAATCCTGATGAAATTAGCATTCTTGATTTTGCTAAGGAGGTGGTAGATCTAGTAGGAAAGGGGAAAATTGGGTTTAGAGGCTTGCCTAAAGATGACCCCAAGCAACGCCAACCAGATATTACCTTGGCTAAGGAAATTTTGGATTGGGAACCTCAGGTGAGTAGGGCAGAGGGCTTGAAAACGACTTATGAGTATTTTAAAAAAGCAGTGAAGGTGTAATTTACAAATAATTTAACTATGGCAAGTTCTAAAAATATCCTCATTACTGGCGGCGCTGGATTTATTGGTTCACATGTAGTACGTTTGTTTATTAACAAATATCCAGACTATCACATTGTCAATTTGGATAAACTCACTTATGCGGGTAATCTCGAAAATTTGAAAGACCTCGAAGATTCAACCAATTATACTTTTGTCAAAGGTGATATTTTGGATCAAAATCTAGTTGATGAACTGTTTGAGAAATATCAGTTCGAAGGGGTCATACATTTGGCTGCCGAGTCGCATGTAGATCGTTCTATTGCGAATCCACTTGCCTTTGTAGAAACTAATGTCATTGGAACCCTAACACTGCTCAATATCGCCAAAAAGCATTGGGCTGGAGCGATGGAGGGTAAACGTTTTTACCACATCTCAACGGATGAAGTTTATGGAACCTTGGGAGCTACTGGGCTTTTCACAGAAACCACAGCGTATGATCCTCGTTCACCCTATTCTGCATCTAAGGCAAGTTCAGATCATTTTGTTCGGGCATATTATCATACTTATGGTTTGCCAGTAGTCATTTCCAACTGCTCCAACAACTATGGTCCTAATCAGTTTCCTGAAAAGTTATTGCCACTCTGTATCAACAACATCAAGTACAAAAAGCCTCTGCCTATTTATGGTGATGGGAAATATACCCGGGACTGGCTTTGGGTAAAAGATCATGCTGCGGCAATAGATCTGATCTACCACAAGGGGCTAAATGGGGAAACTTATAATATTGGGGGGCATAATGAATGGCAAAATATTGACTTGGTACACCTGCTCTGTGATTTGATGGATGAGGCTCTTGGTCGCCCCAAGGGGGATGCTCGCCAATTGATCACTTTTGTAAAAGATCGGGCTGGGCACGATCGCCGCTATGCTATTGATGCTTCTAAAATTGAGCGTGAACTGGGCTGGACGCCCTCGATTACTTTTGAAGAGGGCTTGGCACTTACTGTAGAATGGTATTTGAAAAATTCAGACTGGTTGGATAATATTACCTCTGGAAATTACCAAGATTATTATGAAGCACAGTATCAAAATCGTTAGTTTTTAGTACTTAACTATACGATAATGAACTTGTTTTCGTTATAAAATATTAGTATTATTTACCCTTGAATTGGATGATCTCCTGATTCCCAAAATTAGATCTTGCTCAACAATATGTATTATCGTTTATTGTTCATATCCATTACTGTCCTACTGATGCTAGGGGGGACTACGGTCTCAGCTCAAGTGCCACCTCCTATTGACCCTACCGTTGTTCCTGAAAATGTGAATGTCCCTAATGCAGACCCTACGGCTAAAGATTTAGACAATATCAAGGAGAATAAGGCAGAGGAGGATAAAGTAAAATCTGAAATTGAAGAAGATAAGATCAAACGGGAAAAGAAGGAGGAAGAAAAAGATATTTTGGCGTTGAAACGTCAGTCCAAATTACCTGATGCTAAAATCTGGGGGCAGCAATTTTTTAGAAATCAAAGTATTAGCCTTTTTACTCGATCTAGAGATATTAAAGCTATTGATAGTTATGAGTTGGGTATTGGCGATGCTATTGAGGTAACCGTTTGGGGGGCAGTAGATTTTAGCAAAAGTGTACAGATCAATGAAGACGGTTTTATCGACCTCTCTATCCCTAATTTATTAGTGCCCCGTCTTTATATAAAAGGGATGAAATTTGCAGATGTACGAGAGTCTATCTATGAGCGCCTTTCAAAACATATGAATATGCGAGGCTCGCTCTATGATATTCAACTCAATTATTCTAGAAGTATTACGGTAAATATTACTGGGGAAGTATTCAACCCTGGAAGCTATACTATCCCCGCAATTAATACCGCCTTCAATGCCTTGGTAGCTTCTGGTGGCCCTTCTCAGATCGGAAGTGTGCGCAAAATCAATGTAGTGAGTAGTGATCGTCCTACCCGAGTGCTCGATGTATACGAGTTTGCAACCAACCCCAATGTGGCGGATGAGTTTTTTCTTAGGAATAATGATTATATCTATGTGCCTTTAGCTGAGCGAGTGGTTCAGGTAAAAGGCTCCGTTAAGCGACCTTATTTTTATGAGCTGATAGGGGAGGAGCAGCTCAAAGCCGTTTTGCAATTTGCTGGGGGCTTAGAAGCGGATGCGTATTTGCGAAATATCCAAATCAGACGTTATGTAAATGATGAGGAGCGAATTATCGATGTTAATCTAGGTCAACTGCTTCAGCAAAATGGAGACTTTAAGCTGATGAATGGGGATATTATTAACATTTCACCAATACAGGAAGCTTATTCTAACTATGTAACTATTGATGGTGCTGTAAAACTACCTGGGGAATATGAGTTGGAACCTGAAACTCGCATCAGAGATGTTTTGATCAAGTCTGGAATCATGCTTTCGGCAGTGATGCAGCGTATTTATATCCAACGCATTCGCCCCGATTTTTCTATCGAATATATTGCAGTGAATGTGGATAGTCTGATGAATAATCCTGAGTCTGCTGCGAATATTCCTCTCAGAGCTTTAGATAAAATCGAAGTGAAATTTAAGTCTAATTTTGTAGATGAATATAATGTACAACTGTATGGAGCGGTTCGAGATCCTGGTGCTTATGTTTATAGTGATAGTTTAACTCTGAATGATCTGATTTACTTAGCGAATGGGATTCAGAATGAGGCGGCTAATAGTATCATTGAAATCTCTAGATTAGTGCCGCAGAAAGATGGAACTACAAGCGTAACCATACAGCAGTTTAAAATCAAGGAGGATTTAGCAATTGAAGGAGCTGATGGATTTAGGTTAGCACCCTACGATCAGGTTTTTGTAAGAAAGGCCAGAGGTTTTGAACTGCCTCGTAATGTGAGTATTCAGGGAGAGGTGTTTTATCCTGGCTCCTATACCATGCTTAGGAAAGGGGAACGAATTTCTGACCTCATTCAACGTGCAGGTGGGGTTTCTTCTATCGCTTTTTTAGAAGGGGCTGAACTGATCCGGCCTGGTAAAGGCTTTGTGGTTATCAACCTAAAGGAAATCCTAGAGGATACCAGCTCTAGATTCAACTATTTGCTGGAGGCTGGAGATGTTCTTCGTATTCCTAGAGCACAAGATTTGGTCGCTATTGCCGGGCGTATCAACCACCCTGAGGTGAAAGATCAATCTGAAATAGATGAAATCAACCTTAAATTACGCTTAAGAAAAGCCGAAACGGATATTGCTCGAGAAGAAATTTTAGCAGAGGAGCAGATTAGCCGAAAACGTAACCCTACCAAGATCAATGTTCCTTTTCATAAAGGAAAAAGAGCCAAATACTACATTAGGGAGTACGCTGGCGGTGTCGACTGGGCAAATGGTGGGCGTTCTCGCTTGATTTATGTGCGCTATCCTAGCGGAGCGGTTAAAAAAACACGTAATTTCCTCCTATTCAAAGTTTATCCTAAGGTGGAAAAAGGAGCAATGGTCTATGTAGATACCAAGTCTAAAAAAGATAAAGAAAACAGATATAAAGAACCGCGTAGACGAATTGATTGGAACAATATTATTCGAGATGGTCTTGCTTTAGCCACCTCCTCTCTAACCTTATATCTAGCGATTAGAGCCTTAACAACACCATAAGCAGTCTTATTGAAATATGCAAACAGTACAACCTAATAGTTCAAATGGATTTGATATCGCTACCATTATCCAAATAGCCAAACGCTATGCTTGGGAGCTGATTCGTTTCTCTTGGCTGATTATTATCCTAGCTGTACTGCTAGGGGGCTATTTGTACTATTCCAAAATAAAAGTACCTACCAAATATTTGGGTAACTATAGCCTTACACTGAATGAAGCGTCTGGAACGGATCAGGGTTATTTGCAGCAGGTACTGGGTGGAGGACTGCTTGCTGGTTTAGGTGGAGGGAGCGAGTTGGATGCTGGTGGTGGTTCTCAGATAGCGATGCTTCAGGAGCTGATTCATACGCGTAAAATTTTACAACTTACGCTCTTTGAGAAAGTGAGTCTTAATTATAAGGATGGTTCTAATAAAGAAGACTATTTTATCAATCATTATATTGAGCTCATGGGAATGCGAGATAACTGGATTAAAAATGAGTTGCCTCTAGTAGATTTTAGATTTACGCATGATAGTATTGCTACCTTCACACGACGTGAAAACAGCGTACTTTTAGCTGTTTGTGGTCGTATCGCAAATGCTAATCTTAGTGAGGAAGTTTCCAGAGCTGGAATTTTAAGTTTAAAGTTTAATAGTGAGCATGAGGGCTTTACCTATCACTTTTTACAGGTGCTTTTTGACAAGTTGAATATTTATTTTACTCAAAAATCTATAGAAAAACAGGAGCGTGTGTACAAGGCCGCTAGAGATCGGCGAGATTCCCTAGAAGGGGTGATGAATAAAGCGGAAAAGGATTATATTGCCTATCTTAATTCTCATAATGTTGCAGCAAGAGGGCACTTCGCCCAGCAAATTGAAATTCAATATCTTGGTCGAAAACTGACAGGGGAAATGGAAGCTTATTTTATGGCCGTCAAAAATACGGAAGCTGCTAAAATCGCATTAGAACAGCAGAGACCCTTATTACAACCCATCGACGAACCCATGCTTCCCTTGAAAAGAGATCGCCCTAATGCTTTTTTCTATCTTATTGTTGGGGCTTTTGCAGGAGCGTTTCTTGCTGCATTTGCCGTCTTAGCCCGCAGAGCGGGCCTCGACTTCCTAAAAGCTCAGAAAAATAAGCCAGAGCATCAAGACCCGCCTGCGATGCCTACGGCTTAATGTAGACTTGAAGTTGCTGCTATCGCTTCTACACCAGGCAGCTTATTGCCTTGCAAAAACTCTAAAGTAGCGCCCCCTCCCGTAGATACATGACTCACCTCTTGAGCCTTACCTGCCTTAATCAAGGCCGCAACGGAGTCCCCTCCACCTACTAAGCTGTAAGCGTCATTTTTACGAGTGGCTTCAGCCACTGCCTCGGCCACAGCATTCGTGCCTTTTGCAAAATTAGGCATCTCAAAAACGCCCATTGGGCCATTCCACAAAATCGACTTTGCGTTTAGGATAGCCTCCTGAAAACGAGTTTGTGCCTTAGGTCCCAGATCCAAACCCATCCATCCTTCAGGAATTGTAAAACTTGACACAGTTTGTTGATGAGCTTCATTATCAAAAGCATCTGCCACTACAGAATCTTCGGGCAATAAAACTGCTACACCTTTTTCCTCTGCCTTTGCTAGAAAAGCTTTAGCTACATCTAGCTTATCGGGCTCTACCAAGGAATTGCCAACCTTCGCCCCCTTAGCAAGCAACAAGGTGTAGGCCATTCCACCACCAATGATAATTTTATCGACCACTTCCACCAATTTTTCTAGTAAAAGGATCTTATCAGAAACCTTCGCTCCTCCTACAATAGCCACATAGGGCGACTCGGCGTTATGTAGTAATTTGCCCGCAGCTTCAATCTCCTTATGCATCAAAAAACCAAAGGCTTTCTGATCGCTAGTAAAAAATTGAGCCACCGTTGCAGTAGAAGCATGTTCCCGATGCGCTGCACCAAAAGCGTCATTCACATAAAGATCTGCTAGACCTGCTAGTTGTTGAGCAAAAGCAAGATCCCCTTTTTTTTCCTCTGTATAAAAGCGGGTGTTTTCCAACAGCAACAGTTCTCCATTTCCTAAAGCATTGGCCGCAGCCTGAACCTTATCTCCCACAGTATCCTCTACGAAATTAGCCTTCTTCCCAAGCAATTCAGACAACTTAGCTACGATATGCCTGAGGCTAAATCGCTGCCGATCAATAGTTCCATCTTCCTTTTTCTTTTTCTGAGGACGCCCCAAATGAGACATCAAGATCAAGCGAGCTCCTTTTTCCAAAATGTACCGAATTGTAGGTAAGGCTGCTTGAATTCTGGTAGCATCTGTTACTTCAAAATTTTTATTCAAAGGCACATTAAAATCCACTCGCATCAATACTTTCTTCCCCTCCAATTCTAAGTTCTCTAACTTTGCCATACTTGCTTTTTTGATATTAATTAGATTGTTGTTTTTTAGACGTTGAGATATTGGGTTGCTCAATACTGTGGATATTTAGATCAGGTTATGAGTCGAACATCTCTACCAATGCTAATAGCCTTAGAAGCTTCATACCTTTTTCCAATAAGATTTAGTTGTAGGGATACTTTCATACCCATCAGCTACCCCAAAAATGGGGACAGCTAAGCCTCATATATTAGTTGGGCCATTTCCGCTAATCTTGCAGCATAGCCGGCTTCATTATCGTACCAAGCTGTTATTTTCAACAGTGAGCCATTGACACTGGTCAAAGGTGCATCAAAGATAGCAGAGTGGGGGTTGCCCAAAATATCGCTAGAAACCAAGGGTGCTTCACTGTAAGCTAATACTCTTGCTAGGCTAGCTTCTGCTGCTGCTTTGAAAGCCGCGTTGGCTTCCTCTACGGAGATGGGTTCAGGTAACTCTACCACTAATTCTACCAAAGAACCACAAACGACAGGTACCCGAATAGCAGAGGCGGTGATCTTCCCTTTTATTTCAGGAATGACTAGTTCTAGTGCCTGAGCAGCTCCAGTACTTGTAGGAATCATATTGACCGCCGCAGCGCGGGCGCGGCGCAAATCTTTGTGTGGAGCATCTTGCAGTCGTTGATTTCCTGTATAGGCATGTACTGTGCTCATCACGGCACGTTGCATTCCCCATTGATCTAAAATGACCTGAACCAAAGGTGCTAAGCAATTGGTAGTACAGCTAGCATTAGAGTAGATGTTAATATCTTCAGCAATTAGATGCTCATTGATTTTGCGGACGATGGTCGGAACAGGAGTTTCTCCTTTTGCTGGAGCAGAAAGCAGTACCTTTTTTGCCCCAGCCTCCAAATGTAAGGCGGCCTGTTCTCGTTTTCTGAAAATTCCAGTACATTCCAAAACGACATCTACTCCTAGTTCAGCCCATGGGATGTCTGCGGGATTCCGCTCTGCGGTAACTTTTATGCGATGCCCATCAATAATCAAATATTCCCCATCAAGGTCTACCTGCCCATCAAAAGCACCTTGTGCTGAGTCATAACGGAAAAGGTGGGCAAGTGTAGCTGCATCTGTGAGATCATTTACCGCAACCAAGCTTAGCTTGGGATTTTTCAATAAATTGCGGGTGGCCAAGCGACCAATACGCCCAAAACCGTTGATACCAATTTTTATAGTATTCATAAACTGTATTTTTTTTAATTAGTAATGAATCTAATCCTGATCAATTTACATCCCTTCAAAAATGTAAATTATTTAGCTTCATTTATCGATACAAGATCATAAAATATTTTGAATTGCACCAAAAATGATTGCATTTGTTTTAATGTATTTTTACTTGTAGATACAAATGAGCATAGCGCATAGAACCTCTACAAAAAATTACCTGTTTTTATACTTTGCCTCGTCAAATCGCATAATTGTGGAACCAATTGCAAGTATTTTTGTTTATATGATTGTTTGGATAAAAAAAGGGAAGCTTTTCTTTGTAATACCTATTAAAGTTTCTATATTTGCATCCGCGCAAGCGCTTTGGCCCGTTCGTCTATCGGCTAGGACTCCAGGTTTTCATCCTGGCAAGAGGGGTTCGATTCCCCTACGGGCTACTACATAATTTGGTGATTTGCTAAGTTATAAGTTGGATAGTTTTATTATCTAATTTACAGATTACCAAATTAACCTTGGCCCGTTCGTCTATCGGCTAGGACTCCAGGTTTTCATCCTGGCAAGAGGGGT
>CAZOLU010000032.1:9055-13054 GCA_964580485.1 uncultured Saprospiraceae bacterium
TCGATTCCCCTACGGGCTACTACTTAATTTGGTAATTTGCTTAGGTGAATGGGATTTTTTTATTGTACTTTTAGTAATTTTTAATTGAACTTAAATCCCTCTAAAGCTTCTAAGATTTCATCTGCAATAGATCTCCAGTTCTGCTCAAAATGCAAAAAGTGACCAAGCTCAGGGTAGATTTTGACTGTTGCTTCATATATCAAGGCGGTCTTTGTCACATCTTTGGGTAGTGCAAGATGATCCTGTGCTGCACCAAGTACTAGTTTTGCCATACCCTTTAGCTGTTCAACTTCCAACTTAGGTGAAAAGCAGGTCTATAAAGCTCTGACAGATTCTCTAACAATAGATTTTTGAAAACTTTTAAAGTGCTGTTCTCCTACTTCTGAGCTGATTAGACCTTAGGGAGGTTGTCCCTTTCGGGCAATAGCAGGTGCTAATGTTAATAGAACATAGATAAACAGACGAACTGGATGCCTAAGCATTGACCAAAAGGTATTCTTTAATCCAAAAGGGGGCAAACTTGCCATCAACACTATAGCAAGTACCCGTTCTGGTCGTCGACTGGCAAAGGTCTGCAAAAGTAAGCCTCCCATCGAATGACCAATGTAATAAGCGAGTTTAGAAAGTTGTGTACTTAGGGTTTCAATTTTCTGAATATAATCTTCATAACTGTAACGCCAAAGGGTAGATATTTTCTTTAGATCTTTGCTAGACTTTAACTGAATGGCAAAAACAGGATGCCCCTTTTTCGCAAAAAAGCTCATGAGATTATCAGACCAAACTTCTGCTGAGTTGTAAGCCCCATGCACTAATACTATGGGAGTTTTATCTGTCTGTTTGGGTCCTTGAAATAGATATTCCATAACATGATTGATAGGAGAGGAGCATTACTCGTTTTTATATTCCAATAACTTTGATTTGACCAACTCATAACGATTCCAAATAAAGAGGTGATTCATTTTCTTTGGGAAAAGGCTATCTACCTTCTCATTCTGTTGCATCATTCGCAGTCCATATTGAGAATTGGCAATATCCACAATACGATCGCTATGCCCATGAATGAAATAAGTAGGATTCTTTAAATTTTTCCAATAAGGGCTCATCTTCTCCAATTCGGTAGCATGTGCTAGTTTTTCTTCATTAGAAACTCTAAATGCTCTGGGAATCATCCAGCTAAGTATTGGCGACCCAAAAGGCTTATTTACCCAAAACATTTTCTCATTATTGGGATCGATAGCTGCTGCGAGTAGGAGTAGGGGGCCATTGGCTTTATCAGGATAATCCATCGCCATACGGGCAATAATAGATCCTCCATAAGAGTGGCCAACTAAAATAGGTGCCTGTTCATGCTTATTCAAATCAAGTAATGGAGCTAAGTAGCGTGCTTGTTGTTCGATTTCAACTATGGCCTTTCCAAATCCTGAGTATCCATAGCCAGGGCGATCCACTGCAATCATTCTAAATGCTCTGGCTAAATCAGGATCTTTCAAATAGGCTAAGAAATCTTTATTAGAGCCTGGAGCCCCATGCACAAAAATCATAAGGCGGGCAGTATCTTCCCCTACAGCAATATAGCGTAGTTTTAATCCATCTACCTTGTATTGGTTGATGGATAAATCATGTGGTACTTTTCTAAACTTACGTTGAAGCTTTTGATCCGACATTCTAAACTGCATACAGGAATCTAATAAAAAGAGTACAATAAAAAATAAGGACAAGCTGTAGACTAGGCGCATGTACTTCTTTTGTAGAATAAATTTTCTCATAATTACACCAACAATAAAAACTGAAGTTAGTTGGCAGCTCAAGTAGGTGTATAAAAAAAGAGGCCAATTCAGCCTCTTTTTATTGTATGATATGTATATTTTTTAGTCTATTCTACATCTTTGCTCTCACAAATAGCTTCCGCCTCCACCCGTCGATTTTTATCGCTACCCGACTCTAAGCCTTTAATTGGCTGGCGACCACCATAAAAGTAGACTTCAATTCGATCACGATCTACACCCATTTTGACCAGCTCTAATTTCACCGCCATTGCTCGTTCTCTAGAAAGCTCTAGATTGCGGATGTCCTCACCATGTACATCGGTATGCCCATGTAGTTTCAATCGAGCATAAGGGTAGTAATCCATGTAACGTTTCAAAACTTTGATATCCTGCATTGCTCGCACCCGACCATCAAATTTTACTTGATCATCTCTGAAATTAACAGAAGGAAGTGTGACTCGCGTATCACATTTTAGGTCTGCCATACTAGTCATAGCAGTAGGTACATAATCGATAGGTTCATTATCAGAGCCGTCGTCAATGACATTTTTGAAAGGCTGACGACCGTTGTTTTTAGCATCCTCTTCTTTTTTGGCCTGGTTAGCAAGATCTTCAGTAGATAAGCTACTGTTGTTAACTTTAGGTTTGATGTAAGGAAAAGCAGCTTCAAAGCGTTTTTCGGTTTGTTTTGCAGCTTCCTGAGAACCTAAGAGCGGAGATCCATGGGTTTTAACCAAAATGTCAAAGCAGTTGAGTCGTTCCTGATCCATATCCCCATCTTCTCCTTGGATAAGGTCTACCATACGGATATAATGAGGAATGCGCACAAAGTGCATTTCGCAGGTAATGACATCTCCTCGGGTCATTTCATAATCCACTTCGGGTACGTTGGTGAGCTGCGCAAGTCGAAGATCATTATTTACCCGAATATCCTTAATTTCTAAAAGTTTAAATTGTACTTCAATGCCTCGCATGCGAGGAGGAGTGCGTAGGTACCAAGAGTTGGGATGTGCCCCACTGTAAAACGAAACTGCACCATCTTTTTGAGCAACAAATCGAAAATAGATAATCGTTCGTTTGTCTCGATACTCTATTTTATCAATCTGATAATGGGCATTGAATTTACGGTATTTTGGGAGAAAGTCGAAGTAATTTTCTTCACCTGTTGCCCAAAGCATACTGCTGGTCAAAAGTAGCAGCGAGACGATCATGGCAAATTTTTGAAAAATTGTGTAAAAAACCTTCATATCCTTTTTTTTTATCCCCTTTGTATTTGAGTTGCTATTTGTAGAGCCTAATTCATAAGCCATTAAAATTAGTATACGATTAGATCAAATATTGTTTCAAATTTCAATTGAAAAAATATTTTCAAAAAGTATGTATTTCAAAATGAGCAGTATTTTATGGGTATTAAGGTACTTGTAATAAATTCTATCTACAAAGACAAATTCCCAATAAGTTAAGATGCTCAACATTATTTATAACTACTAAGTAGCATTCTATTACCTCGAATTTCTAGAAAGTCTGCTTTAGGAAAGACCTTTTTAAAAGTAGAGTTAAAGAATTTTTGAGTCTGTGCCTGTGTTTCTTCGGTTAAGGTCATTCTATTGTACATTAAAAGCCCTTCTGAACTCATTAGTGTTTTAAGTTTCCTAACCCATTCAGGATGCTCAAACACAAGAGGAACTTCGGTGTCAATAAAAAGATCTACAATAATTAGGTCAAACTGATCTTTACTTTGCATTACATAACTATGTGCATCTGTGCAAATCAGATCAATCGGGGAATGGAGCGTACCAAGACCATATTTTTTTGCGAAGCTAATAACAACGGGATCAATCTCAACGGCAGTGTATTGGAAGTTTTTATTAAAAGACTGTTCTAATAATAAGGGGACACTTCCTAAACCTAGACCCAACAACAATACTTTTTGGATCTTGTAATGCTCCCAGTTGATTTGCTGAAAACTATCTCTGAAATTCACATAGAGATCTTCATACGAGTAGATGGCATTTTCGGTACATAGAGAATATCGCCCCTGTGTATAGCGAACCTCTAGTTCCTTGCTGTATGTACTTGGAGCTTTTTCTATAGAAAAAGACATAAAATGACTCAATATGCGTTTCCACCAAGCTTGCTTCACAAATATAATATTTGGAATATAATCTAAAGTATAAAATTTTACAATTATAAAAGAAAGAAACCCAAGTTTTTTCTTGAAAAAAAAGTTAAG
>CAZOLU010000032.1:13064-16915 GCA_964580485.1 uncultured Saprospiraceae bacterium
TAAGCGATATACTATTGGGTAGTTTTAGCTATTTTTTTCCCAGAAGCGATATTTTTCAGTTTGATTGAAAACCGTATAAAGTATCGTTTCTTCGTTTTCGTCTAAACTAATATCTCTTCGCTGCATCATTCGCTCTGCGCTTTCTACCATTTTTTCAATTTGGTAGGTATCCCAATTTTCGGCAGCCCCCCAGCTAAAAGAGGGAATAAACTTAGGCGGAAAGCCTCCTCCAAAGATATTGGCAGCAACACCTGCAACCGTACCCGTATTCAGCATGGTATTGATTCCCGTTTTGGCATGGTCGCCCATGAAAATACCACAAAATTGTAGCCCCGTAGGAGTGTAGGATTCAGATGCATAGTTCCAAACCTTTACCTCCCCATAATTATTTTTTAAGTTAGAGTTGTTGGTATCTGCCCCAAGATTACACCATTCGCCAATTACAGAATTTCCTAAAAAGCCATCATGCCCTTTGTTCGAATAGCCTAAAAAGACCACATTGTTTACTTCTCCTCCTACTTTGCAATAGGGACCCAAGGTCGTAGCCCCATAGATTTTGGCACTCATCTTGGTCACTGAGTGCGGCAGCATAGCAAAGGGCCCCCGCAGGCGGCCACCTTCCATCACCAAGGCATCTTTCCCAATATAAATTGGGCCTGTTTGGGTGTTGAGGGTAGAACATTCTACTTGAGCACCTTCTTCAATAAAGAGCTGATCTACTGAGCCAAGGAGCTGATTAGAACTAGAAAGGGCTTGACTCTGCCGCCCCTTTGTGAGGCGCTGGAAGTCGGCTCTAAGCTCTAGATCATTTAGCCTGAAGATATCCCAAAGCTGACGTATTTGGCGAAAGCCGCTGCTGCTTTCTACCACCGCAATCTGATCTACAATTTGTCCCCCAAGATGCTGCCTTGCACTCAACTCATCTAGTTTCAGGGCGATAAGGGTTTCTCCTTGGATCAGCGCATGGTGTAGTGGAAGTTGTTTAATTTGTTGTACCAATTTAGCATTGGGAAGGATCGAGCCATTGATGAGTATACTCACAGGCGAAAAACGACAAGGAAATTTACCTGCCAAATGAAAAGGACTGTGATAGGATGCTTTTGTTTGTAAGAGATCCTCCCATTTTTCACGAATCGTTTGGATGCCTACCCGCAACTCACAAATTGGACGGGTGTAGGTAAAGGGCTTTAACTGGTCAACTAAAGCCATATCTTCAAAGAGGATAATATTTTTCATAAAGTGTAAATAGTTGTAGGATAAGGTCTTGAGATTCTTCGCTTACAAATCTACAAATTTTATGGAAAGAATAATTTTTGAGTCGTTGATAATTAGTGAATTTTCTATTTTAAAATGAATTTCGAATATGAAGTTTTTTAATAAGGTTCAGAAATTCATTCTTTAAGTTCTGAAATAGGGCACAAACGGCGAATAGGCAGAGAGAAATGCTCTGAAAAAAAAAGACTCAAATAGAGTGATATTTTCCTCCATCTGAGTTTTCCTTCCAATTTAATCCGAAGTGTCAACCCTTTAAGCCTCCTTTAGCCAGTAATTTAGTCACCTCCTTTTGGTATTCAAGTCGATCTAGCCAACGCAAGGCTGCCTCCAAAGTCGAGAAAATCTCCGTTTCCTGAGGCATATCAATAGTATGCGATTTGAAAAGACTAGCCACTGCAACTTGCATAGGACTGTCGGTGAGAATGGCAAGCCGTCGATTTTGCATCAACTTGGGAAGCTGGATTTGCATAAAAGCTTTGTAACTAAGCAAATCTTCATAACTAAACTGAGGGCTGGATTGACGGATGTCAGATAGTAGTGGAAACCTAGGCGAGTAGTCTGGATCTGCTAGCTCTATCTCTTTTAAGGTTCGAATAGACGAAAAATCTAAGCGTTGCTCATATTTTTCCACTACTAATTTTAAACGCTTAGAGCTATAGTGCCAATGCATTGGTTTTGCTGATGTTTTCATGACTTTAGCTATTTCAGTAAATACTATAAACAGCTTGAGGTATTTGTGAGGAATAACATAAAAAGGTATAGCAACAATAGGGAAGAGTGTATTGGCATTTGCTACTTTGTAAGATAGCAACAATTCGCCTTAAAAAATATTGAGGATTGCGTATTTCATTATTTTAGGTGTTTTACCTAACGCTATACCCCCAAATCTGATAAGAGGGAGTCCTAAGATTTACTTTTTTACCTTAGTTTTAATCTGGGGATAAAAACTTATTATGCGTATCTTTTGTATTAAGAGAAGATTCTTCTCTCAAAAATGCTATTGACCACATAAAATTGAAGCAATATGAAGCAATATCTACTCGCACTCAGCGCACTTTTTTTTATCAGTTATAATACCAATGCACAAGAAGTTTTTTGGATTGAAGACTTTGATAATGGGGCTGATACTCGATGGGATGTGACGGGGAACCATCCTACTCCTACGGGTATAGCAGGGTTGGTTTATGGGGTAAACAACAACTTTGACTATTTTGTCATTAACGATGCCAACACTCCAGAGTTAGATGCAAGTCTTGTTGTTGGGCAGCCAATAAATACCCAAGGGCAGATTCTTAGGGGACGGCTTTATAGTTGTGCGGCTCCTAATAATTTACCCAATCCCTTTGTAAATACAGGAGCCACCAACAACAGTTTGCACATTACCGCACAGACTGGTTGTGCAGGGTTGTTGTATGCTGGAACACCTGGCTATGACGACTGGAACTGTCTAACGATCGCAGGAAATGATGCAGTGCTTACTCAAACAGAGCAATTTGCAGCATACAATTCTAATATTGATGCCACTGGACGTTGCAACATTAAGCTTACTGCCGATTTTTTTATTGGGGGATCTGCTGATGGTTTGGAAGCACATTCTACCATTCTTTACAGTATCGATGGTGGAGCAAGCTGGGCGATTGTAGAAGATAATATTGCTAATTGCCTTCATACTTTTGCAGGAACCTGTAACGATTGGGTACGCCGCTCTTTTATGCTTCCTGCTGATGCCAATAACCAACCTGACCTACGCATTGCATTTCGTTGGTATGAAGACGCTACTACGAATAACAACACCCAAGATTATGCCCTTGGGGCGAGTTTTAATGTAGATAATGTTATGCTTTCTGCTTGTGATCCACCCAAGGTAGATTTTACGGCAGACCTAACCGATGCTTGTAAGAATCAGACCATTAGTCTGTTTTCCAACATCACACCCAGCGTAGGGCTATACCTCAACTGCTTTTCTGTTTTAGCCGACAACTGCCCGGTTACTAATTATAGCTGGAATATCCCAGGAGCTACTTTTGTGAACGGCACTACGGCCAATGATGCCAATCCACAGATTCAGTTTGCTGCTAATGGGACTTATACGGTAGAACTGACCGCCACGAATTGTGCAGGAGATAGTATTGTAAATAAGGTAGGCTATATTACCATTAATGACTGTGCACCTGAAGCCGACTTTTCGGCAGATTTGCTAAATGTTTGTACTGAACCCGTTGGAGCCTTAGATACCGTAACTTTTACCGATGAAAGTGTCAGCAATTCTACGCCTATTACGAATTGGGTTTGGAGCTTTAGCCCTGCAACCATCACTTTTGTAAATGGAACCAATGCCAATAGCCAAAATCCCCAGGTTACATTCGATGCACCAGGGGTATATGAGGTCAGCCTAGAGGCTTTCAATTCGGAAGGCAGCGACTCTGAAACTAAAACCGCTTATATTGAAGCTATCTCTTGTGAGTGTGCAAGTGCTGGAGGTGGTGGAGGTATAGTAACCGTATTTGAAGAAGATTTTGATAAGGGTCTGATCACAGGTCTGGTCCTGGCACTCGGTGTCTGTCATCCGGTAAGTG
>CAZOLU010000033.1:0-9797 GCA_964580485.1 uncultured Saprospiraceae bacterium
TTACGAAGTTTATCATTAGAAATGACAATCAGCGTATCTACATTGTTCTTGAGTTCTTCCAAGCCCTCCATTGCTTGCTGTGCACGACGACGCCCTTCAAAAGTAAAGGGTATGGTCACAATAGCTACCGTCAGAATATCCAGCTCTCTAGCGGCCTTAGCAATAACGGGTGCAGCCCCCGTTCCAGTACCACCTCCCATACCTGCCGTAACAAACAGCATTTTGGTATTTACATCAAAAAAGCGTTTGACATCTTCCAAAGATTCCAAACAAGACTCTCGCCCAACCAAAGGCTTGGAGCCAGCACCCCGACCTTCGGTTAAAGAAGGACCAAGCTGAATCTTCACAGGCACTGGGCTTTGATTCATCGCTTGATTATCGGTATTACAGATGGCAAAATCTACCCCTACAATACCTTGCTCATACATGTAGGACACCGCATTACTACCACCTCCACCAACACCAATTACTTTGATGATGGATTCTGTGTCTTCAGGTATATTAAATTCCATATCTATTGGGTTTAATAATTCATTGAGTTGCTGATTTCCATTCAGGAAAATCAAAGGTTTCAATTATCTTTAGTTGGTTTAGCATTCTCATTTCACCCATATTTATTATGAGCTTGGGAATGAATTTAACTATAGTTTTTAATTCCTTTTCAGGAAATTAAAACCTACCCAAACTATTGATACTGCTAATATAGCAATTTCTAAATGAAAACAATAATAAAGCATTCTTAGTACTGTACTTAGCCCCTTATTTTGCTTCCACTCATCTAGAGATCACTATCAGGTTCAGCTTCAAACCATTCTTTAGTTTTCTTAATAATTTGCTCGAACCAACGTCCGCCTTTTTTCACCTTTTCCTTCTGATTGTTAAAGAAGCCTCCTTTGTTGTACTGGGTAGGAGTTTCAATACGACCAGATTCGGCATCTTCGATTCCTTTCAGCAGTAGGCCAATAGCCGTAGAATAGATAGGGCTAGCCACAGCTTTGTCATAACCATGAGAAAGCTGCTCAACAGGCATTCCTAGGCGTGCTGACATTCCCGTATGGTATTCCACCAATTGAGGAAGATGACGAAGCAATGCTCCACCTCCAGTCAAGACAATCCCCCCACTGAGCTTACGCTCAAAGCCAGAACGACGGATTTCCCAATAAACATGATCTAGGATCTCTTCCATACGTGCCTGAATAATGTGAGCTAGGTTACGCTCTGAAATCTCTTTGTGAGGGCGGCCTTTAAGTCCAGGAATAGTAATGATCCGATTTTCTTTCAGCTCCCCAGCCATTGCCGAGCCAAATTTCACTTTAAGCTTTTCTGCTTGGCTCCCCATCACTCGGCATCCCTCTTTAATATCCTTGGTTACTACATTCCCACCAAAAGGAATAACAGCAGTATGACGGATAATTCCTTCGTGGAAGATCGCCAAATCTGTAGTACCACCTCCAATATCCACTAGAGCAATACCAGCCTCCATCTCTTCATCACTTAGTACCGCAGAAGCTGAGGCAATAGGCTCTAGAGTCAGGTTTGCCATTTCCAAGCCTGACTTCTCTACGCATTTGTGTAGGTTTTTAATTGCTGTAATTTGCCCTGTAATGATATGGAAGTTTGCTTCCAAGCGGATACCAGACATTCCGATGGGGTCAACGATCCCTTGCTCATTATCTACAATGTATTCCTGAGGGATTACATGAATGATTTTATCGCCAGGAGGCAATACCAATTTATACATATCGGCAATCAAGTCATCGATATCTTCTTGTGAGATCTCATCGTGAATACTGTCTCGAGTTAGAATACCACGATGCTGTAAGCTTTTGATGTGTTGGCCGGCAATACCTACATTAACCACCCCAATCTCCAACCCTGCACGGCGTTCTGCCTCTGCAATAGCATCAGAAATTCCATTGACTGTTTTTTCAATATTCGATACAACACCTCTTAGTACCCCAACAGACTCGACCTTGCCAGTTCCCAAGATTTCTAATTGGCCGTGTTCATCTTTGCGACCAGCCATCGCAATGATTTTTGTAGTTCCAATGTCTAAGGCAACTACGATTTCGTTTGTGTTTTCCATCCTGTTTTATTTTTTGAGCTTTGTTTCAAGTAATTTTACCAAAGCTCTATTTGTTTAATGTTGCTCTCTCTAGTTTCCATCCAAGAGTAAAGCATGATTCTCTAAATTGAATTTTAACGTTTTTTAGCTACCACCTGCCTATCAAAAGCCAGGCTAATAGACTTGTATTTTTCCCAACCCACATAAGGCAATCCCTCTTCATAAAAAGTTTGTAAGCGTTGCAGTTTATCTGCCACATTATCCGCAGGGTCGCCAAAATAGATTTTATGATTTCCCAATTTGGGAACTAAAATCGCATCACCAGTATGGTCAAGGTGAATTTGCTCAATTTGCACTTTCAAAAATGGGTTTTCCAAAATTTGTTTAGCCAAATGATATACTTGGTACAATCTATTTTCTTGCAATCCTAAATAACCTTCATTATACAACCCTATATCCCCTGTTGCCACCAGCACCCTCGAGGTATATTTGGTAGAATGAGGAATTTTAGTACCCTCTGCATCCAAATAATAAGTTTCATCCTCTACATCCATTACCCTCAACATCGGCTGTCGTTGTGTTACCTTAATATTTACACGATTCAAGGCATCTATAAAAACATCTGCATCTTGGATAAATAGATCTTTCTCCAATACTTCCTCTACCTCTTGCACATTGATCTGCTCCAAAGTTTGGCTTTCCAAATAGTGCCCAAAAGTGGCAAATAAAATATCCAATACATCTTTATCCTCTACAAAGTGATTTCCATTTTCATCTTCCACAATCATAATCCGAACCTCCGCAACCAAACTCAGACGCTTGTAGCGCACAGCCCCCCAAACGATCAACAAAAGCAATAACACCCCTAAACCAGTAAGTAGGCGGCGGATGATCCAGCTCATACGTTTGGGATGTACTTTCATAATAAAGTTGATTATATTTTTTGTCGAACTAACTCAAAGCTCATCAAGCAATAAATCAGCTGAATTCACAAAAATTTGGTTTTAAAAATTAGTTTCCAAACGGATTGTTTTATTAAAAAATTCCTTATTCGTTTTACTTTTTTCTAAAAAGCGATGATTTCTAGTATTTAACTCTAAATCAAGTGTTTTTCTTAGATTCAAACAGTGCTTGAGCAATTTCTGGAACAAGTGCTCCAATGTCCCCCGCCCCCAATGTCATCAGTATATCTATTTCACGCTGCTTCAATGCTTCGATCAATTTGTTTTTGTGCATCACCACCACATTTGGATGCTTCATTTTTGCAGCAATCATTTCAGAATTTACAGCTTCAATCGGTTCTTCCCTTGCGGGGTAAATATCCAAAAGGATCACTTCATCCAGTGCTTCCAAGGATCTAGCAAAACCATCTGCAAAATCCCTGGTTCGACTATACAGATGCGGCTGAAACACGCCTGTAAGTTTGCGCCCTGGAAAAAGACTGCGCGCAGCACGAATAGCAGCGTTCAACTCCGAGGGGTGATGTGCATAATCATCAATAAATACTGCATCGGGCCCCGTATACACCCATTCAAACCTACGCCAAATCCCTTTGAAAGTACGCAAGCCCTGACGGATTTTATCTTCTGTACAACCTAGTAATTTGGCTACCGCAATAGCGGCGATGGCATTCGCCACATTGTGGCGGCCTGGCAAACTAAAACTAAGATCGTCCCATTCTGTACTTCCTGCTCTTTGATCTACCAAATTGAATACAAAATTCGGTGCAAAGGCTCTTATGTGATGGCTGTAAAACTCGGCCGACTTGTTCATCCCATAGCGATAGCTCTCCGCTTGTAGTGCTTGAGGTTCAAGATCAACACTATCATGAATCAGAAGATGCGCTTTCACTTGCTGCATATATTGCAAAAAAGTTTTCTGCAGCTCGCTATGATTGCCATAGATATCCAAATGGTCTGCATCTGAGGAGGTGACAATCGCAATCTCTGGCTCTAGATGCAAGAAAGATCGGTCAAACTCATCTGCTTCCATCACCACCCATTCCGATTCACCCGCTACAAAATTAGAATCCAAGTTTCGGGCGATCCCACCTAAAAAGGCCGTTACATCCACCCCTGCCGTGCGTAGCAGATGGGTTAGTATTGCAGAAGTGGTGGTTTTGCCATGCGTTCCTGCAACCCCAATAGTCTTACGGTTTTTTGAAATCAAGCCCAAGACCTCTGCACGTTTCATAATCGGGAAGTTTTCTGCCCGGAAATAACTCAACTCTTGGTGCTTGGCAGGAATTGCAGGGGTATAGACCACCAAATCCACCCCCTCAGGGATGGCATTGAGATCCTCCTCGTAATGGATGCGCATGCCCTCTTCTTCCAACTGTTGGGTCAATTCCGTCTGTACTCGATCATAGCCATGAATCTCTTTGCCCAAGCCATTGAAATAGCGGGCTAGGGCACTCATGCCGATGCCTCCGATACCGATGAAATAGAGTTTTTGTAGTTGGTTGAAGTTCATGTTTGTATTTTTAGACTTTAGACTCTGAGACTTTTAGACTCTGAGACTCTGAGACTCTGAGACTCAGAAACTTTAAGATGCTAGACTTTTAAATTTATAAATCATTAGAGTTTATCCTCTGTGTTTTTTAAGCTTTTAGATACTAGACTGGGAGACTTTAGACTTCCAGACTAGGCGTTTTTTTTTAATGTTATGGGGCTTTTGCCGCAAGCGGCTTCAGTCGCTATGTTTCACCCTTCGCTCTTCGCTCAGCCCGCATCACTTTATTCTGCGGTCCAAGGGGTTTCACAGCGCTATCCCTTTTGTCATATTTTAGATTTTTAGACGCTAGACTAAGAGACACTAGACTTTTTAGTCAGAAGTCTGTTGGTCTATAAGTCTGGGCTCTATTTTATAATTTTCAACAGCTCCTTTGCGATATCATCTGCCGCATTCGGAAGTGCAAGTTTTTTAATATTATGTTGCAAGCCACTCAAGGCGACATCATCGCTGAACAGTTCTAGAGCTTTAGGCACCAACTCCTGTCTTGCTACCTGATCTTTCACCAGCACGGCTGCATCTTTTTCTACCAAAGACATGGCATTTGCCGTTTGGTGATCTTCTGCTACGTTGGGCGAAGGTACCAATATGGCGGCTTTGCCTGTTTGGCAGAGTTCTGAGATCGTCAAGGCACCTGCTCGAGCCACCACCAGGTCGGCCATAGCATAAGCAAGATCCATTCGATCTACAAAAGCCGTAATTTTCACCCCTTCAAATTTTTCGGCTAAGGGCTTAAACTCCTCGTAGTAGATCTTTCCTGCCTGCCAAAACACTTGTATACCAGCATCGACCAAGCTTTTCAAATGCAAAGCCATGCTTTCGTTCAAGGTTCGAGCCCCTAGGCTTCCACCGGTTAGAAATAAGATCTTTTTCTTGGTATCAAAGCCATAGTGCTTGAATCCTTCTTCCCGCTTGCCATTCGCTTCTAAAATATCCTGACGAATGGGGTTTCCAGTGAGGACGATTTTTTCCTTTGGGAAAAATCGCTCCATGTTATCGTATGCTACGCATACTGTATTAGCTCGCTTGGCGAGCATTTGATTGCTTTTGCCTGCGAAGGAGTTTTGCTCATGAATGAGCGTAGGTAATCCTCGTCTACCTGCCACATTCAAAGCCACCCAGCTTGCGTATCCTCCTACTCCGATTACGGCATCTGGCTTGAACTGCTTGATGAGGCGACCTGCTTTCATGCTTGAGCTCAGTATTTTGAAGGGTAGGGCAAAATTTTTCCACAATTGTTTGCGGTTGAATCCGCTAATCCACAACCCCTCAATTTTATATCCTGCCTTAGGCACTTTTTCCATCTCCATTCGACCATTAGCACCAATAAAGAGAAACTCGGCATTGGGATCTTGCCGTTTTAGTGCTTCTGCTATGGCTATGGCGGGGAAGATATGTCCTCCGGTACCGCCTCCGCTAATGATGAATTTCATGTGGTTGTTGTTTTTTAGACTTTAGACTTTTAGACGCTAGACTAAGAGACTTTAGACTGAAAGACTTTGGACTCTGTGATACTAGCTATATTACAATACTTATGCTGTTGGGCGTAGCGCTGTGGAGGGGCAGCGACCGCAGGGAGCTGGATCTTGTCCTTAGACAAGAGCTGAGCAGAACTGCCCCAAAGGGGTGCCCTTGGCACGAACCCCGTAACATAGCGACCCTTTAGGTGCCCCATCTATTCCTCCATTTTTTCTTCTTTTACTTCTTTCACTTTATTTGTTTTTCCAGTTCCTTGCTTTTTAGATTGGACTTTTTTGTTATCCTCTTCTAAGGTTCCAGAACTACTATTTTCTATATATCGACTTACACTAAGTATAATTCCTAGAGATATTCCTGTAAACAGGAGGGAAGTTCCCCCCATACTCACAAATGGCAGGGTTAATCCGGTTACTGGTAAAAGGTTGACACTAACCGCCATGTGTGTAAATGCCTGTATGACTAAGCTCAGGCAGAGCCCCAATGCGAGCATTGCGCCGAAAGCTTTAGGACTTTTGGTGACTAATCGGATACATCGAATCAGCAGTAGCATGTAGAGTATGATGACTAGAAAGCCACCGATAATACCATATTCTTCGATGATGATGCAATAGATATAGTCGGAATAAGAGTGTGGGAGGAAGTGAGCCTGTACTCCATTTCCTGGTCCTACTCCCAAGAGGCCTCCTCTTGCAATTGCCATCTTAGCTTGTTCTACTTGGTGATTATCTGATCCTGAGCCATCCATAAAGGCTCGAAGGCGGTTGATCCAGGTGTCTGCCCGGATTTCGGTGATAAAGTCGGAGAGGATGACCAGTATTGCAAACAGTCCGACCCCTAGCATGAGTAGGGAAAAGACATTTCGGAGATCTACTCGCCCGATAAACATGAGCAGTAGACAGGTAAAAAACAAGATAAGGGCATTGGATAAATCGTAAGGTGCAATTAAGACACAAACCGCCAAGACGGGCACAACTAGCTCTAGTAGAGACGATCGGCTATTTTGCATTAGGGAGATTGTGCGTGCTACATAGAGGATGAGTGACATTTTTGCAAAGTCGGCAGTTTGGAAGCTGAGCTCGATGAAGGGGATGATGATCCAGCGCTTGGCACCATTGATTTGTGCCCCAAAGAAAAGGGTATAGAGCAACAAAGGAATGGTAATGCTCAGCATGATTGTAGAGAGTCTTGCATAGCGCATATAGTTGACCATGTGTGCGATGTACATGAGCAGGACGGCTCCCCCTAATAGAACGAGGTGCTTGACTAAGAATGACTCGGTATAGCTGTTGCTGCGATTGGCTAGTACCTCAGCTGAGCTGTAAACTGTCAGGATTGAGAATATAGCCAATAGTCCTACCACTACCCAGATGATTTTATCACCTTGTAGGAGTGCCGCAATGCGGTTTTGTAGGATGTTTATGTCAGCTTTTGCTTTACTCATTGATAGGTTGTTAGATTTTTAGACTTTAGACTGATAGATGCTAGACTAAGAGACTTTAGACTAAGAGACTCTAGACTGATAGACGTTGAAACGCTAGACTTTTAGATTTTTAGAATCAATCCTCTGTTTTGTGCCATACCTCATGTATCATCTGTCATGTTGTGATCGTTTTCATCGGTTTTTTGGGAAGTGGGGTTCATGTTGATATTGACATTGAGTTCCACACTTACACCTTCGGTTAATATTTTATGTTGTTGGAGGAGGATTTCCTTGAAGATTTCTCCTCTGCGTTTATAATTTTCAAATAGGTCGAAGCTTGAGCAGGCTGGTGATAAAAGCACCACATCTCCAGCTTCGGCATAGAGGCTGGCTACTTTGATGGCCTCTGGCATGCTATGCGTTTCGACAATCCAATCATTGATGGGCTTGAAAGCCTTGAGGATTGGGCTATTGTCTTTGCCTAGGCAAACGATTGCACGGACTTTCTCTCGCACTAGATCAAAGAGCTGCGAATAGTCGTTGCCTTTGTCGATGCCTCCTACAATCCATACGATGGGTTTGGTCATGGCATCTAGGGCGTAGAAGACTGCGTCGACATTGGTAGCTTTGCTGTCGTTGATGTATTCTACTTGGTTTATCGTTACGACCGATTCCATTCGGTGAGCTTCGTTGACGAAGCTGGCAAAGGCCTTTCGGATGGCCTCCTTGGGGACATTGCCGAGCTGCTGCACTGCAGCAGCGGCCGCCCGCATATTAAAATGGTTGTGGCGACCCTGTAAACTCAGATCCCGCTTAGGCATTCTAAAATCGCCCACCATTAACTCCTCTCCTCCCCCATCATTCATTGCCAAGCCTATACAGCTGGTATGATCTTTCTTAAAAAAGTGCTGCATTCCATATTCCGTATTTTCATTTTCTGTACAGTAGATAAAAGCCTGTTCGGGCTGTTTATTCTGAACCAATCGAAATTTGGCAGCGATATAATTTTCCAATTTATAATCATAGCGATCCAAATGGTCGGCAGTGATGTTGGTAATAATCATAATATCTGGCGCGAAATCATAGCAGCGATCTAGTTGGAAGCTGCTGATTTCTAAAGCATAGTACTCATGATCGCCTTCCGCCACTTGTTTGGCAAAGCTGTATCCGACATTCCCTGCCAAGCCTACATCTAATCCTGCGGTTTTGAGGATATGGTGTATGAGCAAGGTGGTGGTAGTTTTACCGTTGCTCCCAGTAGTTGCAATGATTTTGCCTTTGGTATAGCGGCTGGCAAATTCGATTTCATCAATGATCGGGATATTTTGTTCCTCGATGGTTTTGATGAGGCCTATGGTATCGGGTATTCCGGGGCTTTTGATCACCAAATCGGCTTGTAGGATACGCTCGAGGCTGTGTTGGCCTTGCTCAAATTCGATTTCTGCCTGCTTGAGTAGTTGCTGATATTCGGGCTTGATGGTTCCATAGTCGGAGACAAAGCATTGCCAGCCTTGCTTTTTGGCAAGGATTGCGGCGCCTGCGCCGCTTTCGCCCGCACCGAGAATGACAATATTTTTGTTTGTATCCTTCATTTTATATTAGGCCCTTCTTCAGGGTGTTTTTTATCTAATTTTCAAAGTGATGATGGTCAAAACCGCCAGCATAATTCCGATAATCAAAAAGCGCGTTACAATTTTAGATTCATGCATTCCCTTTTTTTGATAATGATGATGCAAGGGAGACATCAGAAACAATCGGTTCTTTTTTGCATAATCTAAGCCATATTTCCGCTTCCTATATTTGAATACAGCCACCTGTAAGATCACCGATAAATTTTCTACCAAAAAGATCCCGCATAGCACAGGAATCAATAATTCCTTTCTAATGACAATTGCCAAAGCTGCAATAATTCCCCCCAAAGCTAAACTGCCCGTATCTCCCATAAACACCTGAGCCGGATAAGCATTATACCATAAAAAACCGATACAAGCCCCTAGGAAACAAGCCGTAAAGATCACTAATTCCCCTGCATAAGGGACATACAAAACCCCAAGGTATTCTGCCAACATATTGTGCCCAGAGATATAGGCCAAGGCCCCAAGGGTTCCGCCTATAATTGCCGAAGTCCCTGCTGCAAGCCCATCAATACCATCCGTAAGATTAGCTGCATTGGATACCGCTGTTACAATAATGATAATAAATGGGATAAAGATCAACCAGACCCATTTCTGTGCATTTTCTCCCAAAAACCAAAGCAAATACTCATAATCAAACTCATTCCCTTTAAAAAAAGGTACATTGGTCATCGTGGTTTTCACATAG
>CAZOLU010000033.1:9807-13752 GCA_964580485.1 uncultured Saprospiraceae bacterium
CATAGTACATCTCCTCCATCTCATTCATATTGGCTAGAGGGACTTTCACCGTATCTACTACCACATAATTTCCAGCCTCCACATGTGCCTTGTCCATCCGCACCACCACATCTTTGTGAAAAATCATAGTAGCCCCTACAATTACCCCTAAGATCACTTGCCCCAAAATCTTGTATTTCCCACTTAGACCATCTTTTCCCTTGGTCAATTTCAGATAATCATCTACAAAACCAATCACCCCCATCCAAACAGAAGATAAGAGCATTAACTGAATGTAGACATTGGTTAAATCTGCAAGTAAAAGACAAGGAACAATGATTGCTAGATGAATCAAAATTCCACCCATTGAAGGAGTTTTAGCCTTTAGCTCCTCCTCTGGGAGTCCTAAATCTCGCTGTTCTTCCAAAACTACATCCTCAGGATTAAGTCCAGCCGCCGCTGCCTGTTGCTTCACCAATACTTTTAACTTCACAGATACCTGCCAATTTTTGATTGCAGCAATCAAGCGTTTACCCAAGACCATCGAGATGAGCAAAGACAGTAGTACCGCCAAGCCCGCACGAAAGGTGATAAACTGGAATAGCCCAGCACCAGGAAACTCGTATTGTTGTTCTAAAAAGTCGAACAGGTGAAATAACATGGGTTTTAGTTTTAGACTTCAGACTGAGAGACTCTAGACTGAGAGACTTTTGTATTTTAGTTTTAGACTTCAGACTGAGAGACTCTAGACTAGGAGACTTTTGTATTTTAGTTTTAGACTTCAGACTGAGAGACTCTAGACTGAGAGACTTTTGTATTTTAGTTTTAGACTTCAGACTGAGAGACTCTAGACTAGGAGACACTAGACTGAAATACATTAGATATTTTTATTTTGGGCAGCCTGCCCGCTAAGGCATTTCCCGCTATGTTTCAGGGCTCGCCCTTTGGGGTTATTCACTCGGCTACTACATTTCATTCTGTATCTTCACTTCGTTCCCCCTTTCACAGCGCTGCTGCATTTTGCTAGATCAACTCCGCTATTGCGGCTTGCAAGACGGCCTTATCATCAAAAGGATGTTTCACCCCATTGATTTCTTGATATTTTTCGTGACCTTTGCCAGCAACGAGCAGGACATCGCCCTTTTGGGCGAGGCGGCAAGCCGCCTTGATTGCTTGCAAGCGATTGCTGATGCTCAGGACTCGAGCCGCCGCATGCGGCGGCACCCCTTGCTCCATATCTCGCAAGATTGCTTCAGGATCTTCGCTACGGGGGTTGTCGGAGGTTAGGATCACCTGATGGCTGTAGTTGCAAGCAACTTTTGCCATCATTGGTCGCTTACCTTTGTCTCGATCGCCACCGCAGCCCACTACTGTGATGATGCGCTCGCCATTTTGACATACTTCTTGCAAGGTTTTTAGCACCTTTTCCAAAGCATCGGGCGTATGGGCATAATCTACAATACCCCTAAAGGGCGCATTAGGTACAAGTACATCCTCAAATCGGCCTTCAGCAGAGCTGAGTTCGCTCAAGGCCCTCAACAGCTCTTCTTTTGGCTCTCCTAAAAGCCATGCAGCAGCATAAACTGCGAGGAAGTTGTAGGCATTAAAATCCCCTACCAACCGGGTATGCACCTCTTTCCCATCTACATCTAAGACCAATCCATTCAGACTATTTTCCACAATTTTTGCTTTAAAATCGGCTAAATTGTGTAGTGCATAGCGTTGGATCTTTGCAGCGGTATTCTGCACCATCACCGTTCCCTGTTTGTCATCAACATTGACCAAAGCAAAAGCCTTTTCAGGCAATTGATCAAAGAACTTTTTCTTTGCGTATATATAGTTTTTGAATGTGCCATGATAATCTAGATGATCGCGTGACATATTCGTAAAAATTGCTCCATCAAAATCAAGTCCTACAATGCGCTCTTGATCGGCCGCATGCGAACTTACTTCCATAAAAACATATTCACAAGCTTCATCCCTCATTTGAGCTAGCAATTGCTGAATGCTCAAAGCATCTGGAGTAGTATGCGTGGCATCTAAGACCCTTGAGCCTATTTTATTTTCTACGGTAGAAATCAGTCCGGACTTTTGTCCAAAGCTCATAAACAACTTGTATAGGAGTGTAGCAGTACTTGTTTTTCCATTTGTTCCAGTAACTCCTACAAGTACGACCTCTTTAGAAGGATGTTCATAAAAATTCGCTGCCATCCACCCAAGGGCTTTGGCCGAACTTTGCACCTTGATATAAGTGTGCTCATGCTCTATTGCTTCTACTTGTTCACAAACCACCACTTTTACACCTGCCTCTATAGCTTGAGGTATAAATTGGTGCCCATCTGTTTGAGTACCTTTAATAGCTACAAAAACAGCATTGGGATGAGCCTTTCTTGAATCAAAGACGATTTCGTTGATGTCAATTTTTAACATATCGGCATTTCCGATAAGTTGGTATTTGATATTTTTAAGAATATCTTTTAATTCCATATTAGCCTAATACTAAGGTAATTGTTTGCACGGAGCGAATACTCCGTCCTGGTTTAACAGATTGAGATTTCACCTTACCGACCCCAACTACCCTTACCCTCAGTCGCCTATTTTCTAGTAAATACAATGCATCTTTAAGTCCCATACCTACAACATTAGGCACTACATCTTCTTGAATATTTCTTGTTAGTAATGTCAAAGAATCATTTTCTACTAGTCCAGCGGCCCAATTGGTTGTTGATTGGTCTACATAAGGCATATTGAGGTAATCCATCAAATATTTTAGATCTTGTTTTTCACCTACCTGTAATCGAGGTAAGGTAGCATCGGTATACACCACATCTCCATTATTGGTACGCTCGTGGGTATTGGTTGCTACAGCATAGCAGTAATCGGCAATTTCTCTAAAGACGGGAGCCGCTACACGCCCACCATAAAGCCCTTTTCTAGGATTGGTTACTACCACAATACAAGAGTAAACAGGTTTTTCTGCAGGAAAGAACCCTGCAAAAGAAGCTCGATAGCGTTTAGGCTCTTTTCTTTCTTTATGAGCTTTATAGTTCATAATAGAAGTTCCTGTTTTACCCGCAATTTGATACTGTGTGGTGTGAATACTGTGCGCTGTTCCTCTTTTGCCAGCCACTACTCTAGTCAGGAGATGGGTCGCCATTTTTAAAGTTTCTGGACTAGCAATGCGACGTTTAACCACCGTAGGCTCAAATGCTTCTACTAAATCGCCATAAGCTCTGATTTCCTTTACGATTTGTGGTTTCATCATCTGCCCCTGATTAGCCACTGCATTGTAAAACGTTAGGAGTTGCAAGGGACTTAATTCCAACTCGTACCCAATAGACATCCAAGGGACAGAAATTCCACTCCAATCCTCATGATTTGGATCTTTAATAAAGGGATCTCGTTCTCCATCAATTTCCACACTGGTAGGTTTGGTGAGCACAAATTCATCCAAACGATTGATGAAAGCCTTTTGTTGATCAATGGTTCCGTTGTAAAACTTATTGGTCAGCTTAGCAATCCCCACATTGGAAGACATTTCAAAGGCTTTTTCAATAGTAGTGAGGTACATACCATGATAAGCAGCATCTTCCATATCCTCATCATAAAACTTCCACTTACCATTATTAAGGTTCACGGTATCGTCTAATTTCACATATCCATCCTCCATTAAAGCCATAATAGCAGCCAATTTGAAGGTAGAGCCTGGTTCCACCCGTTCTCCTACGGCATAGTTGTAATCCTCCCAGTATTGAGTTCGATCTTCATTAAATCCAATATTAGCAATAGCTTTAATTTCACCAGTAGCCACCTCCATAACGATAGCACAACCGTGGTCTGCCTCATTTTCCTGTAAGGTTTTTAATAAGGCTCGCTCAGTCACATCTTGAATATCTACATTAATAGTAGTCACAATATCTTTCCCTGCTCGGGGTTCTATTTTTGAAATATCATTGACCGGCACCC
>CAZOLU010000033.1:13762-14166 GCA_964580485.1 uncultured Saprospiraceae bacterium
CCCATATATCTTTACTCAACTGTTGCATCCATCGCTGTCCTTCCTCTCCAGCAAGCACATCATTAAAAGAGCGTTCTAAACCTACACTAAGCGTATCTTTAGTTTGGTTGGGGCCATCTACAATACGGTTGTACCCAATCGTACGGTGCGCTAGCATTTTAAAGGGGTATTGCCGTTTGGCCATTTCCTCTACAATTAGCCCACTTTTGAGTTTTCCTCCTTTATTAAGGATCGGAAACTGCTTGATGCGTTGTAATTCGATATAACTAACATTTCGACGAATCAGAAAATACTGATCTTCTCTTTCCCAAGCTTCGACTAGGCGTTGACGATAAGCCCCAGGAGTATATTCATCATCTACATAAGATGCCAAACAAGCGGCAAGGGTATCTAAATAGTATAAG
>CAZOLU010000033.1:14176-16776 GCA_964580485.1 uncultured Saprospiraceae bacterium
TATCATCTTCTACCACTTTGCTATCCCAGTGTACTTGAAAATAAGGCAGAGAAGTAGCCAAAAGGCTCCCATCATCAGCTAGGATATTCCCTCTAGGAGCCTTTACAGGTTTGAGGGCAATATGCATATCTTCTGCTTGTTGACGCAATACTCCACCTTCTATATATTGAATACTCCCTACACGCAATAGAATAACCAATGCTACTACAAGCATGAGTAGCATGACCACATAAATGCGCCAGAGGATATCTGTACGCACTTCAAGGGGTTTTATTTTAGGAATATTGGCCATTCTAGGTGCTTATGGGTTGCGTTCAACTTCTATTTTTCTGGGTTTGTCTTCCAAAGGCTTTAGCCCCAGATGCTCAACCTTTTCAGACACTCTAGACTGCATACTTTCATACATAAGTTCTGATTTCCGAGCATTACTTTCCCAACTAATTTTTTCGAGTTCTACTTGAATACCACGAATTTCCTTGATTGTTTTTACAGCATAATGAGAATTGGCGATATAGATAATAGCTAAAAATGCCAGATAGAATATAAAGTCGATGTTTTTAAATACATAAAAAGCACTAATGTGTAAACTTCCAAAGATTGGGGGCGTTGCAAAACGCCGTTTTCCCTTTGATTTGGAGGTAGATGATTTTCTAAATTTATTTTGAGCCATGATTGTCTTCTTCTAATTTTTCTGCAATTCGCAATTTTGCAGAACGTGCACGTGGATTCTTTTCAATTTCACTAGTTGTAGGTACGATGACCTTTCGGTTGACGGCCTTTAGCGGTTTGTAAAAATGCCCATAAAGATTCTTTTCTGGTTCTTTGTCAAATGTTCCATGTTTAATCCAATTTTTCACTAGCCGATCCTCCAAGGAGTGATATGTAATCAATACAAGTCGCCCTTTGGGTTTCAACAGCTCAGTAGCCTGTTGCAGCATCTCCTTTAATGCAGCGATTTCATCATTTACTTCCATGCGTAAAGCTTGAAAAAGCTGAGAGAGATAGCGGTTCTTTTTTCCTTTAATCACTGGCGCAACCACGGTCAGTAGTTGTGCAATTCGTTCAATTTTTTGATGTACTCGTGCATTTACAATAGTTTTCGCCAGTGTACGAGCATTTCTAAGTTCACCATACTGCCCAAACACTTGCTGCAATGCTTCGGCTCGGTAGCTGTTGATAATGTGCTTGGCGGTCAAGTCTCCATCTTGATTCATTCGCATATCCAACTCCGCATCAAAGCGAAAAGAGAAACCTCTATCTGCCGTATCAATTTGGTGCGAAGAAATTCCAAGGTCAGCTAGCACCCCATCCACTTTTTTCACTGCTTCAAGTCTCAAACTCTGTTTGAAGTAACGAAAATTGAAAGGTAAAAGCCGAAATCGCTCATCTTTTGGGCAATTTTCGGCAGCATCTTGATCTTGGTCAAATGCCAATAGGCGACCATTGGCCCCCAGTTGCTCCAGAATTAGCTGGCTGTGCCCCCCTCCTCCAAAAGTAACATCTACATAAGTCCCTTGGGGAAGAATAGCAAGCCCCTCCACACTTTCCTCTAATAGTACGGGTTTATGATAATTCTGTTCCTGCATCCAGACCTCCTTGTATTTTCCCCATCACCTCTTCAGCCAAATCGCCAAAATCATGAGGTTCATTATCCATCAAACCATCATAAAGCTCTTTTGCCCAAATTTCGATTCTATCAAAATAAGCGAAGAGCACTACCTCTTTTTCTACTTTTGCATAATCCATTAAAGGTTTGGGGAAATTTAGACGCTGACTGCCATCTAAATCTAATTCCGTAGCCCCTCTAAAGAAATAGCGTACAAAATCCCGGTTCTTTTTCACATAGAGGTTCAATTTTTGAAGCTCTTGAGTAATTGCAGCCCAAGCTGTTTTGGGATAAAGTACTAGGCATTGCTCAAAACCTCGATTTAGGACAAAGCCCTGCTCAAGCATCCCCTCTAGTTGTTTCAAGAGAGGGGCTGGCATTCGGATTCGGCCCTTGCCGTCCATTTTGCAATTATATTCTCCGAGGAATTGGAGCATCACCTATTTTTAAGTAAAAAAAAGCTTAGCTCAGCCTTACCCAAAACAACGATAGCAAGCAGCCTAAATGCATTGGATTGAGACAAGCCGAGAACATCTCAACGCTAAATTATCACTTTTTCCCACTTTTTCCCACTTTTTCCCACTTTTTTGGCCTTATTTTTTAAACATTTTTTGTTTTGTGTTATTTCGGGCTTGGGTTATAGAATTTGACTGATGTGTTTTTGAGAAAGATAGATAAAAATGATGATGAAGCTTGGCAAAAAATAGGAAAGCGGATAGCTCCCCTAAGGGTGCTACCCGCAATTCCACTCCTCCAAAATTCCAAAATTTTTATGTGATGCATTTGAGTTTTAAAAGTGGATGGTTAGGGCGGCCTTGTGCCGCCCTACCATCCCTGAGTCACAAAGTGTCAGGGGAGACCACAGTTAACACGCATCTTCATTGACCACCTTGAGGTGGTTGATTTTCATTATGTTATTTTCTTTTTTCCAAGACGGTATCATTTCCAACTTAGCTTCTAGTTTATGGATATACTGCTGCTGTGTATGGTTCAA
>CAZOLU010000034.1:0-10258 GCA_964580485.1 uncultured Saprospiraceae bacterium
TGCCAGTAGTATTTCTCGAAACACGATAGCTGCGCCGAGTTATGGTTTGTTTGTACAACATCATTTTCGCCCTCGGCAATCGCTGCGTTTTGAGTTTTGGTGGAATGCCCGCTTGCGGCAAACCTATCGATATGTTTTTGCCAGCAGCTACCATGAGCAAAGTGTTGACCTTCGCTACATGAAAGCTTCTTTAAGCTATCAGCTTAAAGCATTGAGTTACTCCCTGTTCAAAACTCGGCCTCGCATAGCTGTGGGGGCTGGACTTTATGTATCGCATCTACAGGAAGAAAATCAGCTGGCCAATAATGCCACACTTAGAGCACGCTTACCATTCCCAGAGTTTCAGCCTTGGAATGTAGGTGGTTTGGTGACCTTAGAGCAACAGCATCCTCTTGGTTCAAGAATGGAGCTTCGCTATGGTCTGCGAGCAGAGATAGGTTTTCATTCAGTCTTTCAAGCCAATCAAAAATTTGAGACTTACCATCCTACTACCTTACTTAACTTGGGTGCCTTCACTAGTTTGAGCTATCGTTTTTAATCTAAGAACTTATGTTACAGAGTGCTTAGGCTCATTCAAGACCTTTTTTACAAAAAAACTGATCTTTTTTCCAACAGATTCCAACCTATAGCCTTTTTGCTTCGTCATAAGAATGAACAACAGCAAAAAGCTGTTTTCATAACTCAAGGATTGGTTTATTTTGGAAAAGAGGTAACACCCAATGTGCCTCAAAATCTAAGGGCATCAGTAGGGATGCTGGTGCCTTCTTAAAAAACAATGAAATCGGATATACATTTTTGCATATTTTGATAAAAGTAACATCTTGAAAATCTAATACTGAATCTGCTCTAATTTTATACTTTTTTCAAGTTACCTGATGCAAATGCAAAAATAATGCGCAAAGATTTGTTCTAATCTTTGCGCTTTTTCTTTGTTCTAAGCTCCGCGTATCAATCCTGCAATAAGGCCAACAAATCTTCTGCAGTCAATTTCCCTTGTCCATCCGCTTCCATCAATAAGGCTTCCGCAATGTTACGTTTTTGCTCATGGAGCTTAACAATCTTTTCTTCGATACTATTGGCCATTACCAGACGGTAGACGGTCACAGGCTTTTGTTGACCAATTCGGTGGGCGCGATCGCTTGCCTGATCCTCCACAGCAGGATTCCACCAGGGGTCTACATGGATTACAAAATCAGCTTCTGTTAGATTAAGACCCGTACCTCCGGCTTTCAAGCTGATTAAAAATAGATCTCCTTCTCCAGCCTGAAAGGCATCCACTGCTTTTTTTCGCTTTTTCAAAGGGGTTTGTCCATCCAAATATTGATAAGCAATATTATTTTTTTGGATAGCATTTTCAATCAGGCGCAAGCAATCTACGAATTGACTGAAAATTAGTGCTTTGTGTCCATTCTCAAGTAACTCCTCTACCAATTCTAACAAAGCATCTAGTTTAGCCTGACCCACCTTGATATTAGGCTGAATAAGTTGTGGATGACAGCAGGCACGCCTTAGGCGCATCAACTCCCCAAGCACTTTTATCTGGCGTTGCCCCTCATGCTCAAACTGTGAAGCTTGCAACTCATTTAGAGCCTTGCGTCGTAGCGCTTCATAAAAAGCAGTTTCGGCTTCGCTACGCTCTACATGTAGTGTAATTTCTGTTTTAGGCGGCAAGTCTTTTAATACATCCTGTTTGAGCCTGCGTAAAATAAAGGGGCGAATGAGCTGTTTGAGTTGATCGCGGCGATCTAGGTCATTATATTTTTCAATAGGTGCGGCAAAGCGCTCTTTAAATTGTTTGGCAGATCCAAGCAAGCCTGGGTTGATGAATCGAAAGAGGTTCCATAGTTCTCCAAGGTGGTTTTCCATGGGGGTACCTGTGGTAATGAGTCGAAACTTGCCTTCTAGCCGCATCGCGGCTTTCGACCGCTTGGTTAGTCGGTTTTTGATAGATTGTGCTTCATCCAACACAATTGTACCAAAGTTACGTTCTGCCAGATCATCTTGACTTTGATACATCAGTCCATAGGTAGTTACAAGAACATCGCCTGCTTTCAATGCTTGGATACACTGACTTCGGTCTTCTACCTCTGAGAGGTGAAATGCTTGAAGCTCAGGCGCAAAGCGAGCAAGCTCACTGATCCAGTTGGCACAAACAGAGGCTGGTGCAACGACTAAGGCAGGCCCCTCTTTTTTACGATGCAACAATAGTGTAATGGCTTGTATAGTTTTGCCCAGTCCCATATCATCTGCCAAACAGGCGCCTGCGCCCCACCAAGCCATTTGGCAGAGCCACTGAAAGCCTTGCTCTTGATAGGGGCGTAGGGTAGCTTGCAGCCCCTTTGGAATGGCGAACTGCTGTTCTCTAGCTGTTTCCATGCGTTGTACAAATTCTTGCCAGCCTTGATCTCCATCGAGGTTCAATTCTTGGCTCCAATGCTCTAGGGCAAGTCCGGCGATCTGCGGGAGCCGCAGTTTTCCTTTCTTTTGCTCTGTCCAGTTGCTGATTTCCTGCAAGCGTTTTTGTAGCTGAAGGGAGAGAGCCATAAAACTACCATCATCCAACTGAATAAAAGGGCTGGTTTGCTGCTGTGTTTTCTGCAAAAGGTCTTCCATTCTCAAAATAAGATCCTCATTGACCTTTAACTCACCTTCCATCTCAAACCAGTTGCCTTGCGTTCGCATATTCACAAAAAGATGATCGAAATTCGCAAAAGCACTCAGTCGTAGTTTTTCCCCCTGAGGCCATTCCAATACCAATTGATCTTCAACTCTCCAAGAATTTAATTCTGCTAACAATTGCAAACAATCATCAACTTCCTCCAAAGTCCAGATCCCATTTTCCTCAGGAATTTTGCTCAGCACCTCAGAACTTTCTATAATTGCTTGAGCCAACTGTTTTTCCTGTTGCAACTGCCGTTTAACAAATTGCGTTTCTCGGTTGATTTCTGTAAGCAAGCGTTCTGTTCCAAAACCTGGGGCAAAATAAGGAGGAACTTCTCCGAAAGGTTTGACAAAAAACTCCACTTGGAAAAAGTCTCCTAGAGGAATAATATGCACATAAATACGGGGATCATATTCATGCTCTGTCATCTGACTTTCATCAAGTTGTAGATCACTGTGAATAGGAATATTACTGCTTAGTTGTTCTACGGTCTTTTCCAAGCGTTCTTTAGCTTGTTTAGGGATTTTTACTTTTTGTCGTTCTAGCAGTTGTAAGAGTTGAACTTCTTGTTTTTTTAGAGGAATGAAGATATAGCGGGTAGCAGTTTCCCGTTTTAAAATATAGGCATCATTTTTAATCCAACCTTCAAAGGGGTTACTAAAAAAGTATCCATCTTCCTGTTGGTGTAATTGCAATTCTAGTTTGCCTTTTAAGACTTGGCAGGGGGTGTTGGGGGAATTTTTTAGAAAAAGAAATGGATGCTCCGCTAGTGCTTCAAGTATCTGAGCTTCGATGGGAACCTCTTGAAGGATATTACTATAATTTCGTTTGAAATAACTATCATAATAATAACTAATCAGGTGGTCTGTAATTTTTTGATCTTGAATACTCAACAACTGATGATAAGGGGGATCATGCAGTTTGTTGATGGCTACAGCTCGCCCTTTGGTCCAATCTCCATTTTTTTTGCGTTTTTGCAACTTCGTCTCAATATCCATAACTTCCAAATCTACCAACCAGATAATTCGCTCACTTTGTTGTTCTTGAAGCGGGGTCGCTGGAACAGCTAAAGCCTCTATTTGATCCAGCACCTTTTCCCAATTAGAGATTGGGCTGAAGATTTTTGCCAAAATACTTTCCTCTCCTGAACCATGATGGTGTAAGGTTTGCCGCAAACTCTCAAATTCACGATGTACCCACTTTAGATTGTCAGGCAAATTCTTTAGCTCTGGCAATTGACAAATAGCTTCCGCCGCATCAGCTCGCCCAGCCCAATAGTACATATAGGCTAAATACAATATGTTGCTGTATGTAGAATAGCCTTGTAGCTGTTTTACCGAACTTGTATCTATAAGCTGTTGTACTTTTACATCGGCTTGCTTGGAAAGGAATTGGAGTAGTTGTGCCACAAAATTATCTTTGACACTATGGCTATACATGCTTTTCCAGTAGTTTTGCCATTGCAAATTAGGCGCATCTAGGGCAAGCATGCAAAATCCAATGAGTAATTGTGTCTCACTAAAATCTACCTTATTGCTTTTCAGTGTTTTTCGGTGCAAACGTTGCCCCTCTTCCAAGTAGAGCAAAGCCTGTTTAAAATCACCTTGAGCAAAATAGCTGTATCCTAACAACCAAGATTGATAGACTGCCTTGGGAGCATCCTGGGCAACTTCACGCAAGGTTGCGGTCTTCTCACAACGAAGATAAGCTTGGCAGATACGCTGCATAATGTGTTCATTCTGGATTTGATGCATGCGTTCCAACAAGTAGTCTATCAGCGTTTCATTGACCCTACCATGCATGAAATCTTCCAAAACCATCTCCTCTATAAGTTCAATACGGATATTGGGGTTGGGGATTTTCTTTAGGCTATCTAGGCTGATTTCCTGCAAAAAGAGTAAATGCATCAAATGAGGGGAGCGCATCAACTCCTTGCTGTTGAGTCGGTATTTATTTAAAATCCTTTTCAAAACCCCATGCCGTTCGATTTCTAGCTTGCTAAAAACATAAAGCTTGAGTCGCAAACAAAATACCTTAAACTCTCCCTGATATTGCCAAGACCAAGTATATGCCGATCGCTCCTGCTCCAAAAAACGGCAGTAGCCAATGCAGATATCCTTGAAAAATGGCAGCTGCAAGGCTGCGAAAAAGATCGGAGTCAATTCATAGTTCTGAATTCTTATGACTCCTTTTTTGTATTTGATAAAACCTGTTTCTTCACATGCTTTAATAGCCGAGGAGGAGATGGCTTTTAGAGATTTAATGACTTCGATATTTTGAGAGGCCTTAGCAATATGATCTAGATCTGATTTATTAAGATCCGACATGGATATGGCCGTCAAGGCTATCAAGCTTTGGGCTTCTTTAGATAGCTGTTGGAATTTCTGGAGTATACTGTTTTGCATAATGTGCTGATATTGGTCTTAGAGAAACTTTTACTGTTCAGAATTTAAGCTCCCCATTTTCTAAATTGATTTAAAGTAGCTCGAATATCCTTGGGCGCCTCGGCTTCAAATTCCATCTCATTACCCGTAATGGGATGCCTGATTTTTAGTCTAAAGGCATGTAGTGGAACCCTACTTAAAATAGGTTGCTCCTCCTCATATTTTCCAAGTTTAAACTTTTTCTTTTTGATTTCAGATAAATATAATGCCTCTTTTCCCCCATATTGTGGATCAACGGCTATTGGGCAACCCAAGTGCTTTAGGTGTACCCGAATCTGATGCATCCGACCCGTTAGAATATTACACTCAACTAGACTATAATGTTTAAAAGTTTCTACTACTTTATAGTCTGTAATGGAGGGCTTAGCTTTAGATTGAATAGCCATAAGCCCCGCTTTGCTAGGATGTGGACCAATAGCGGCTTCAATTCTCCCTTCCGAAGGAAAAGGAGTTCCCAAAACCAACGCCAGGTATACCTTTTGGGTCTGCCTTTGGGCAAATTGATCATTAAGATCTTTATGAGCGGCTTTGCTGCGAGCAAAACAAAGAACTCCACTAGTATCTTTATCCAAACGATGAATGGTGTAAATCTCTCCGTAGCGGTCTTTAAGCAGATGGTAGATATTCGGAAGTTCAGGACGAAAACGATCGGGGATACTTAATACTTGTAGATGTTTATTCACCACCACAATGGCTTCATCTTCATACAACAAATCATAATATTTAGCTTTTCCCATGTTTTAGGGTTTAATAATGTTGACTTTTCCCTTTAGGGTGAATAACCTATCAAGCTATACTACACCTAAGCGAATAGAAAAGAGCTTTTGGGGAACTCTTTTGAATATTTTTTTATTGATAAAAACAGTACTTAGTTTGGTTTTTAAACTAAGCGTCTTTATATTTAGAGCCTAATAGGAATTGGGGCATAAGTCCAAAACCTTAGCCTTTACTATTTTTGAACTCGACAAAAATACAACTTTATGAACAGTTTGCAAAAACGTTATCATACTAGTCTGGCACTTTTGACAGATCTTTATCAATTGACGATGTCTTATGGGTATTGGAAAGCAGGTAGAGCCGATGAGGAAGCTGTTTTTCATTGGTTTTATCGTAAAAATCCCTTCAAAGGAGATTATGCTATTGCTTGTGGCTTGGAGGATATGGTTGCTTATTTTCAAAATTTCAAGTTTTCGGTAGAAGATATTCAGTACTTGGGGGCTTTGCAGGGGAATGATGGTCGCCCTCTTTTCGAGGAGGCTTTTCTGAATTATTTGCAACGTATGGAGTTTAGCTGTGATATTGATGCAATTCCTGAAGGAACAGTAGTATTCCCTCATGAACCCTTGCTACGGATTAAGGGGCCAATCATTCAAGCTCAAATTTTAGAAACTGCCATTCTGAATATACTCAATTTCCAGACTTTGATTGCCAGCAAGTCGGCTAGGGTAGTAGACGCTGCTAATGGAGATATGGTGTTGGAGTTTGGTTTGCGCCGAGCACAGGGCATCGATGGTGGCCTCTCTGCAAGTCGAGCAGCCTATATTGGTGGGGCGCATGCTACGAGTAATGTCTTGGCGGGGCGGCTTTTTGGCATTCCTGTAAAAGGAACACATGCACATAGCTGGGTGATGAGTTTTGAGGAAGAACTAGATGCGTTTGAAACCTATGCCCATGCTATGCCTAACAACTGTGTCTTTTTGGTAGACACCTATGATACTGTCGAAGGGGTGAAAAAGGCAATTGAAGTTGGGCTAAAGTTGAGGGCTAGAGGCTATGAGATGTTGGGTGTACGTTTAGATAGTGGTGATCTAGCGGCCTTGAGTATTGCTGCACGTGAAATGCTAGATCAAGCGGGCTTCCCTAAGGCTTCTATTGTAGCAAGTGATAGTCTAGATGAACACAAAATTGCTAATCTCAAAGATCGAGGAGCAAAAATAGATATTTGGGGAGTTGGTACTAATCTAGTAACCGCCAAGGATCAGCCGGCTTTGGGTGGAGTATACAAATTGGCAGCTATTCGAAAACCAGAAGAAGCTTGGCAGTATAAAATGAAAATGTCCAATACCCCAATCAAAGTTTCCAATCCTGGTATTTTGCAGGCTAGGAGGTTTTATATGACCAATGGTCAGCCTTTTGGTGAGATGATTTGGAATGAAGCTGCTGAGCAAGCGCCTAGTTTTACGATTCACTGTTTTGATGGTCGGGAAGTCGTAGCGGATACTCGAGATTTTGAAGATTTACTCATCCCTATTTTTAGAGCAGGAAAACTCCAGTACCAGTTGCCTAGTATTCAAGAAATTAGAGCGCGGGCCTTGGCACAGGTGCAGCTATTCCGAAAGGTCAATTTCCACCTTTACCCACAGGGCTTAGAGCAAAACTTGTACAACCATAAAATGAGCTTGATGAAGGAGTTGAGATCCTAAAGGTTTTTTGGCTTTGCTATAATGCCATGGAATAAAATATTGACCTCATAGCAAGTAAAGCCTTAAAATGGAGATTTAGTGTAGAAAATTGAGCAGATTGAGCATTCAAATAACCCACTTTAAACTAAAAATATGTCTTATACCTACGAATACCCAAGACCTTCGGTAACTGTAGATTGTGTAATTTTTGGAATGGACGATAGCTACGACCTACGTGTACTCTTGATCCAACGAGCACATGACCCTTATGCAGGTGATTGGGCACTACCCGGAGGTTTTGTGGATATGGATGAAGATCTGGAGACTGCGGCTAGACGAGAATTAGAGGAAGAAACTGGAATCAAAGATGTGTTTGTTGAGCAGCTATATACTTTTGGAACTCCCAATCGAGATCCTCGGGGTCGGGTGATTAGTATTGCATATTATGCGTTGATTAACCTAGGAGAACACCCCATTACCGCAGCCTCAGATGCACAGCAAGCCAAATGGTTTAGTATCAACGAGCTACCGGCATTAGCTTTTGATCACCAGACCGTTTTAGATATGGCCATAGAACGCATTCGATCCAAAGTGCTGTACAAACCCATTGGCTTTGAGCTCTTGCCAGAGAAGTTTACACTAACCGAGCTACAAAAGCTCTATGAAACGATCTTAGGACAGAAGCTCAACCGCAGAAATTTCCGATCCAAGATCTTAAAAATGGGATTGCTACAACAGCAGGAACGTCAAACCAATGTACCTCATCGCCCGGCGTATTTATACAAATTCAACAAAGAAAAATATCAGGAGTTGAGTGAAAAAGTGGGGGAATTTATTTTTGAGATCCGTTTCCAGCCAAGAGAAGGCAAGGAGTAGGGGGGGGCTGTTGTACCAATATATCGTAAGTTGTGCTGTAAAACTGTTGCTTTGCTATGAACAAAGTGTTGTGGATATTATTTTGCTTAGGTTGTATCTGGGATGCTGGATGGGCGCAAGATCATCATCCTTGGGCACAGCAGTTCGGAGCAAGAGCTAGTTTTTTAGGTGGGGCCGTAGTTGGGGGGCTGAGCGATAATAGTGCGATGTTTTACAATCCCGGAGCCTTTGCATTTGTAGAGGAATCCAATCTATCTATCAATACCGATGTGTACAAATATGGGGATGCCATTATGCGAGATGGTGCTGGGAATGGTATTGATGTTATTTCCAGAAGATTGAGTCTGTATCCTCAAATGGTTTCAGGTTTGGTGACTCGAAAGCCAGACCGAAAATATCGATTAGGCTTTGTGATCTTAACTCGGCATCATGCCAATTTAGACTTTAGTCAGCGTGTCAGCAAATTGACGGATGTTGTAAAAGACAACCCTGGTGATGAATACTACCTTGGGAGTATAGACATTCAAAATCAGATGTCGGAAAACTGGGCAGGGCTCTGTTACAGCCACCAGCTCAATGCCAATTGGGGTCTAGGAATTACAGCTTATGCTAGCTACCGCAATCAACGCTATTTTTATGATCTGTCAGCTTTAACCGCCTGGACCGATTCCCTTGGTGTATCAAGGGTGGCTTCTTTTCGTTATAATGATGCTTTGCGGGTGAATGCTTTTCGAGCTTTTGCCAAGTTGGGATTGCATTATCGCAATAATGACTGGCATTGGGGTTTGAGTGTAACCACCCCTACCATAACGATTTTAGGCTGGAGCCGAGTGCAGCGCGAACTCTCTTATTTCGGATTAGGAAATCAGCCTGATGCAACTTTCAACGACCAACAACGTTGGGTGCCTACCGAAATCCGACAGCCTTATGCTGTTGCTATGGGGCTATTTCGAACTAAACCCAAATATAGTTTTGGTTTTTCGGCAGAGTATTATAGTGCCTTAGCCTTGTACCGAATGATAAAAGCTGAGCAAAGGCAGGTGGCTTATCCTCCCAATATTTTTGCAGGCCCCGCCGATTTTTTAGGCTTTTATCATTTGAGCTCGGAGCTCATCAACTTTAGCTTAGGAGGAGAGCTGAAATTAGCGGCAAAATGGTGGGGCCATGCGAGCATTCGTACAGATTTTAGTAGTTTGCGGCGTTTGCCTTCTGATATTCGGGTCAATGCCATAGAACAACCCGTCTTGGTGTATCCCGCTATTGACTTGTACCATGCTGCGGCTGGACTCTCTTTTCAGCGTAGCTCTGCAACTTTAAGTTTCGGGCTTAATTTTGCTTTTGGGATGGTTACTGAAGTAGAACAATTGGTGAACTTCTCTAGCCCCAATTATCCCAATCAAATACTAGGGAGCCGTGAAAATATAGCAAGTTTGCGTAGCCATTCACTGGCTATTTTAATTGGGTATACCTACTTTTTTGCATTGTTAAAATAGTCGGGGGAATGTGGTTAAAACTACCGCTTAGAAGGAGGAGATGCAGCTCATTTATCAACACGTATCTTGAACGAATTATCAAAAACTTGTTTAAATCCAAATTCAAAGAAATGAAAGCTTTAATTTTAGTAGATCTACAGAATGATTTTTGTAAAGATGGAGCACTAGAAGTGCCAGATGCCAATATGGTGATTCCTATTGCCAATCAATTGATGGATCAATTTGATTTGGTGATTGCTACTCAAGACTGGCATCCCGCCAACCACAAAAGTTTTGCTGCCAATCACTTGTTTCGAAAGCCAGGGATGGTGATCGACCTCAATGGCTTGGAGCAAATTTTGTGGCCGATCCATTGTGTACAAGGCAGTTTAGGTGCTGAAT
>CAZOLU010000034.1:10268-16736 GCA_964580485.1 uncultured Saprospiraceae bacterium
TGTCAAAGCATTAGAAACCGATAAAATTCACCATATTTTCCAAAAAGGGACAGATCCTGAGATTGATAGTTATAGTGGTTTTTTTGATAATGGTCGGCGTAAAGCTACTGGATTAGGTGATTTCCTTAAAGAAAAAGGGGTAAATACGGTTTATATCATGGGCTTAGCTACGGACTACTGTGTGAAGTTTACCACCTTGGATGCCATAGATCTAGGCTTTACCACTTATCTGATTGAGGATGCTTGTAGAGGGGTGGAACTAACACCTGGAGATTGCCAAAAAGCGCTGGATGAAATGCAAAATGCAGGGGCTAGTCTTATTCACAGTGATACTTTACTTTAAAATCAATTGTAAATCCTATTCCCCATATTTAAATCAACTATTTTCCCAAACTTTTGGTAGTCTGTGAGAGAGTGCTCAAGCTCTTTTACGGACTATTTTAATAAAAATCTACATGTTATGAGGTTATTATTTTCCTTAGTTTTTCTATTATTACTATCCAATTTATCGGCTCAAGCTGATAATCAAAATTCGAACGTTTTAGACAGTATTTTAAAAGGTCAGTCCTATCGTGCTACAATTCAGCAAATCGTTCCAGCTTATGACTCTACACACAAGGTACCTACCTTAGCAGAAGTGCAAAAAGGCTGTGGCGATGCAGTATTGCTAATCAAGGTTTTAGCTGCTGAATTTGATGAGTTGGTAGAAACTCAGGCTAGCAATCGAGTACTTTTAGAGCAAGCTGATGCTATTGATGCATTGGCGATTTATTTACTGAATAATGTGGCGTTACAGTCTACTAAAACTCAGATGTTGGCAGATCTTCTCTTGGTGTATGGTCAGGCTCAGGGGTTGTGTAAGCGTTTGTATCTTAGTTCAAAAGATGACAAAGATTTGCAAAAAGCCTTTTATTTTGCAGAACAATACAAATCTATGTTGCTCAAAGATGCCCTCAAAGAGCAAGAAGCACTTAGCTTTGGAGGGGTTGATGAAGCTCTGCGCAAAACATACCAAGATTTAAAACTTGAAATTGGGGAGCTCAATAAAGAGCTACTTGCCGAAGGAAGACCCTCTGACAAGAATCAAGCGAAAATCGATGCTTTGAGTCAGTCAATTGATGCGAAAAATCAAGAATTACAGGCCTTGAATGAGCGAATGGAAAAAGAATTTCCCCAATATGCCACTTTGCAAAATAGTAGTGTAGAGGTCAGCACACAAATGGTACAAGCTGATTTATTGGATGAGAATACGGCTTTTATTGAATATGCACTAGCTAAAAACCATTTTTATGCTTATGTCATTACCAAAGATCAGGTGCGCTGGGTAGAATTGCCGAGCCCAGATAGCATCAATAAAGTTTTGGCCCCTTTTGTTGCTGTAATGATTACCGCAGAGGAGGAAACATTACCCGACTACTTGAGTAAAGGCTATGCGGTGTACCAACTCTTAATGGAGGAGATCTTGAAGGGACTTCCTGAAAATATTCAGCGTTTAGTGATTGTTCCAGATGGAAAACTACATAATCTACCCTTTGATGTACTGCCTTTTGAAGCAGGAGAAGGGGTAGAGTTTTTTGCCGATGTGCCCTATCTTTTAAAGAAATACACCATAAGCTATTCCTATTCTGCGGCCTTACTCAAAGCCAATAAGGCGGTCAAACTCAAACCCGCAGAGCTTCTATTAGGTGTTGCGGCCTACTATGGAGAGGAGAAAGATCCCAAAGTAAACGAACTGCGTTCTGGAAGAACCGCACAAATTCGTAGAGCCCTAGCACCTCTACCTTTTGCACAACAAGAAGTTGAGAAATTAAAAAATATTTTTGATGGTAATTTCCTTTTTGAACAAGAGGCCAACGAAGCTCAGTTTAAAGAGTTGGCAGGCAATTACACTGTTATTCACCTAGCTATGCATGGGCTGGCCAATTCGGACAACCCCGAGCTTTCTGGTTTGGCATTTACCGAAAATCTAGATGAAAAAGAGGATAATATTTTATATCTGCATGAAATTAACAACCTAAAGTTGAATGCCGAATTGGTGGTGCTTTCAGCTTGTGAAACGGGTATCGGTAGTTTTCGAGCTGGTGAAGGGGTGGTAAGTGTTGCGCGTTCTTTTATGTATGCAGGTGCACCAAGCGTAATTATGACGCTCTGGCCCGTCAATGACCAGGCTACACAGCTCATCATGCAAGATTTTTATGCCCGCCTGCAGGCGGGCAAAGCCAAAGATCTGGCCTTGCGTGAAGCCAAACTCGCCTATATCGAGCGCGTAAAAGACAAAGGCATTGCGGCACATCCTGTACTTTGGGGCCCTTACATTCAATTAGGAGATGATCAACCCATCAGCATTCGCCAAAAAGTTGAAGGCACCTGGCTCTGGTTTGCCGTAGCAGGTGGGGCAGTACTGATTTTTGGCATTTTCTTTTTGATCAACCGATTGCAACGTAGAAAAAAAGATTAAAGAAGCGTTATGTTTTTTGAATTAGAAAAACTAATGCTTAAAACTTTCTTGAAGAATAGTAAAGCTATACCTGAAAACCCTTATTTTTTACAAGGTTCCTTAGAAAAAGTGAAATAAAATAAGATTCCTAATAAAATTTTGAGCTAATTATTTCCTGCTTTCTAAAAATTTTGTACATTTGTAATGTCTTTGTGTTTATTTGTTTGGGTTTTTAGGGGAGGCTGTCTCTATACAGAGCAGCCTCTTTTTGTTTTTCCTCCTTTATTGGGTATACGAAAAAGCATTTTGAAGCCTTATTAGTAAAAATACTATGTGCCAATTTAATGATAATTTTAAGCTGTGTAGCTGCGATGCAGAGGAGCTGAACGCAGAGGAGATAGACTGGATTTTAGAAAGAATTAACCCTGAAAATCCATTAAGGCATAGAAGGGGGAAAGCCAGCATCCCTCGTTATAATCAAGAAGAACAGCAGCAATTGGATGCTATTGTTTCCATACTCAATCAAAGGAACTGCTTTGATTTTGATTTTCAAGCTATGGAAAATGATCGCCTACGCTTGAAAATAAACCAACAATTCTATGCCTTCAGATTTCAAGAAGGGCAGTGGGAACTCGACAAAAGTACTATCCTTCATGCTTGGCGTACTCAGCTAGAACCATATAAGTCTGGTAAAATGGAGGAGCGTTAAACTTTTGCATCTGCATTAAGCAGAGCTCTAGTCCTCCCCAAATATTTTCTTCTTGTTTTCTTCTTTTTCGGTCTTTTTCTTGTTGTTGATTTGTCGGAAAAAGCGGGCCCAGGCCATGGGGTCAAAAATAGGCATCGGAGGAACCTGCCCCATATAAGCATAGTTAGAGGCCTGTTGGCGAAGGTACATGGTAGCATTTTCACGGCTATCCATACCCATGGCATTGGCTACTTCTAGCATTCGCTTTTGATTGAGGTTTTCTTTGGCAATATCTTCCATTTGCATGGCAATAGTCGGCTCCATAGCAAGAAACTCTGCTCGGAAGTTATCTCGGTCAGGCCAAGGGAAAACAATGACCTCTTCCATGTTAATATCTTTGGCATCCAACTCTACCACAACAGAGTAAAAAAGATCTTCGTAATCTACAGGAATTTCCAAACTATAATCCGAATACCCAACTGCACTAAACTGAATAGTTTCTCCCTTTTTTACTACAATAGAAAACATCCCCTCATAATTAGCGTAAGTCCCTCGCTGAGTGCCAGGAACGGAAACCGTTGTAAATGGGATGGGGCGCATTTGATTTTGCTCATTACGAGAGATAATCATCCCTGTTACTTCAACAATCTGATCCACAGCAATTGGTTGCGCAATGGCAGAGCCGCTAAGCAATAGGAATAAAAAAAGGCTAAGTTGAATTTGGTATTTCATAGAATTACTTTGTTTTCTTTTTTAACGTGAAGCTAGGGGCTTTAGTTGGATTTTCTATTGAGAATCTGAAAATACATTACCAAATTGGGAAGAAAGCATCTTTGAAATGCTCGATATTCAGCACTGGCTCAAGAGTAATGGCAATAATATCAAAACGAATTTCCTGCTCATAATTGTGGCGGTACATATATTCCACGGCAGCTTCATAGAGTAGAGCTTCTTTTTTTCGACCAACTGCTTGCTCAGGAAAGCCAAATTGACGATTTGCTCTACACTTGACCTCTATAAAAACTAAAATATCTTGATGCAATGCAATCAAATCTACTTCGGCATGCCCCCAACGCCAGTTGCGTTCTAAAATTTTATAGTGTTGATCAACTAAAAATTTTTCTGCAATTTCCTCACCTAATTGCCCTAGACTATTCAGATTCGCCATAAATTTCCTATCTTTCAGCCCCTAAATATTGGTAGATACAGTCATTCTCTGCCCAAAATTAGTATATTGAATTTAATAAAAAGTTAAGCAAAGTCATTAAAAATAATGACATTAAAGTACAATAATATTCCCTTTTTGATCAAAAGTCAAGTAACCTTAAAAAATAATAGTTTATGATGGATCAACTGATTGCCGACTTTCCTCAGCAATTACTCAATGCATTGGAAGTAGCCACAAAAGCTGAACTAAAAACAGTAGCAGCACCGATTCACAACATTGTAGTAGTAGGGATGGGGGGCTCAGGCATTGGCGCTGATTTTGCGGCGGCACTTACCTGTGCTGAGCGTCCTGTACCGATGCAATCTTGCAAAGCTTATGATATTCCTGCTTATGTTGGACCGAATACCCTTTTGATTGCTTCTTCCTTTTCAGGAAACACAGAGGAAACTCTCTCTGCTTTAGAGCAAGGAATAGAAAAAGGGGCGCAAGTGGTTTGTATTAGTTCTGGAGGAAAACTGTTGGAATTGGCTAAGGAACATAATTTTAGCTATATCCAACTACCCGGAGCTGGGAGCCCTCCTCGAGCCAACCTAGGGCTTTCCTTGGTGCAACAACTTAAAGTACTCACCCATTTTGGTTGTTGTAGCCCTCAACGCTTGGAAGAAATCAAAGCTGCTGCTACTATGCTAACCCAAGAGCAGGAGCAAATTCGAGAAAAAGCCAAACGTATTGCCGCCTTTTTAGTAGGAAAATTCCCTATCATTTATACTACTGATCGCCTGGCACCAATTGCACTGCGCTTGCGGCAGCAACTCAACGAAAATAGTAAGATTCTTTGTGCCCATCATATCATTCCTGAAATGAACCACAATGAATTAGTGGGTTGGCGCAAACAGCCTAATGAGTTTGCTGTACTTATTTTCCGAAGCAAGGACGATCATCCCCGAAACCAAGTACGTATAGACATCAACAAAGAAATCATAAGCCATTATACCCAAACACTGATTGAAGTAAACCTAAGGGGAGCCAACCTAGTAGAACAGAGTATGTATGCGGTACACTTGGGAGATTGGCTGTCTTGGGAAGTGGCTCAACTCAGAGCGGTAGATCCCGTAGAGGTGAAAGTTATTGACTTTTTGAAAGGAGAATTGGCAAAATATCATGCTGATGCTCAATCAGATTCATAGTTTCAATTTATGCGCAACGTAGTTTTTAAAGATTTGGGTGAAATAGCGTATCAGCAAGCTTGGGATTATCAAACGGAACTGTTTAAAGCAGTGATCGACCGAAAATTGCAAAATCGAAAGCTAGCCGACCAGGAGCAGATCCCCCAAGAGAGTTATCTCTTGTTTTGTACGCATCCGCATGTATATACCTTGGGGCGTAATGGTAAAGAGGAGCATCTTTTACTAGATCAAGAAGGGTTGAACGAAAAACAAGCTGCTTTTGTTAAAATCAACAGGGGGGGCGACATCACTTATCATGGTTATGGACAAATTGTAGGGTACCCAATTTTGGATTTAGATGAGTTCTTTACCGATATCGGCCGCTATATCCGCTATTTGGAAGAGATGGTGATTCGTACTTTGGCAGAATATGATATCGAAGCAGGGCGAATAGCAGGAGAGTCTGGTGTTTGGCTTGATGAGCACAGCGATCGTGCTCGAAAAATTTGTGCCGTAGGGGTACATCTTAGTCGTTGGGTCACGATGCATGGTTTCGCATTCAACGTGAATACCAATTTAGACTATTTCAAGAACATCATCCCTTGTGGAATTCAAGACAAAGGCGTGACTTCGCTGGCTCAAGAGTTGGGGCATACTGTAGAGGAGCAAGAGGTGAAAGATAAATTGTTGAAGCATTTTAGCACTTTATTTCAAGCTGAGCTCTTGCGCTCTTAGGCTGGTATAGGCTATGAATATAAACAGTTTATGAAAAAAGATATTCCTATTTACCCAGTACGAGATATTGGGTTTGCAATCGTTCCAGAGTCTAAGAATATATGGGATGTATATTTGATCAACCTCAAAAAACAAGACTTAAAACACACGCTGATCAATACCAAGGGCTATGGTGAACTAGAGGGCCGAGCCGTCAAAACGGCAAGTATGCGTTATTATTATGAGCAAATTCCCGCTCAAAAGGCAATACATGTCGAACTAATCAACAAAGATC
>CAZOLU010000035.1:0-5541 GCA_964580485.1 uncultured Saprospiraceae bacterium
ATAGGGTGCTTGCAGGTATAGAGTTCGTTGGTTTCCCAAGAATCATCAGGAGAATAGCCCAAAACCATCACTTCATTATTATGTGTAATTTGATGAAAATCTCCACCTAGGTCAATCTGCTCCATAGTTTCAAACTTTTCCTCAAGACTAGAACGGTGGAAGGTAATGAAGTTGGTTTGTCCTTTGGCGGTTAGGCTAAAACTCAACCCATCGTGAGATAGCTGTCCTGGCTCGGCTTCTGCACCATCCTCCAATTGTAATTCACCCAACTCTACAAATTCGTTTTTCCCTTGGCGTTTAAATTCTAAAATTTTCTGACGATCCGCACTAACATAGATAAAAAGTTGTGATTCATCCTGTGTAAGACTCGGAGCTGTAAAAAATCCAAGACTTTCTCCCTCTTTCAAGTGCAATTGAATTTCCTCTGGCTGTCCAAAAACTGCCCCAAGGTGATTTCGGGTAGCCTTCATTAGTTTACGACTTTTCTCCGTAGATACATAATACAAGGTTAGTTCATTAGCACTCAACCAGCAAGACATAATGTGCTTGTTTGCAAAGGTGGTGGGCAAGTTCTGCGCCTCACCAAACTCTTGGTCGATATGCTCTCGGCTTGCAAAAACAAGGTGATCTCCTTCACCAGATTGGGTCCAGTACAGGCGTAAACCATCTTTAGATAGATGAGGATAAGCGTCCGTTCCCTTAACATCATTAACTTCTGAAAGAATACGTGCATCTTCTAGTTCGCTCAAAACAGCGGAAATATCCAGCTCCTCTATAAAGGGAAATTCTGTAAAACAACGAGGTGGTTCTTCTACGTAAACTTCATTAAAAGTAGGTGTCATATCAACAATGGTCGGTTCTACATCAGGAAGATCCGCTACATCATTTTGAGCATAAAGTTGTCCTCCAAAGCAAGAGGCGATTAAGGCAAAAGTTATCCATTTTTTCATAAGTCTTAAAGTTTGGGTTTTATTAAAAATTGGGTGTTCGCTTTTTTAATACTGTTTTATTCTAAAGGTTACCGCTTTTGTAGAATTATTTTACAGCATTAGAGATGCAAGACTTTATTTTTTTGGTGTGTAGGTTCATATTTTTTTTTGAAGAGCTATTCATCTTTATAGAAAATAGTCGACTATTTTGTATTTTAAGAGCATGTTTAACTTCTTTTACCATAAGATTAGGGACTTAAAATACTGACTATAAGCACCTAAAAATTTAAACCTGCTCTAAGCAAAAATACTGCTTTAAAGGAACAAAGCCTGCGAAAAAATTGTAGATTTGTTTTTAAGGACTCGGACCTTAGGTGATTGGCGCCGCGATGTGCAACCCCTTGCCCCAAAGGGGTGAGCAGACCTGCCCCAAAGGGGTGCCCTTGGCACGAAGGGTGGAACATAGCCGAGCTCGCCTGCAGGCGAGCTGCCCCAAATAAAAAAATAAAAATATCTAATGTCTTCCAGTCTAGCGTCTCCTAGTCTGAAGTCTAAAAAACAATCTCCTAGTCTAGAGTCTCTAAGTCTCCTAGTCTAGCGTCTAGAAAAAACGAAAAATATTCATTTACACTATAAAAAAACTGGAAATCATGGACAACATGAATAATCAAGATACGATACCTTTGTTGGGTACAGATCATATCGAGTTCTATGTTGGTAATGCTAAACAATCCGCACATTATTATCAAACCGCTTTTGGCTATGAATTGGTTGCCTATGCGGGCTTGGAAACGGGTAACAAAGAAGCTTGCTCTTATGTATTGCAACAGGGTAAGATTCGTCTGGTATTAACCACCGCCTTGAACGATAGCCATCCGGCGGCAGAACATGTGAAAAAGCATGGGGATGGGGTCAAAACACTGGCTCTTTGGGTTGATGATGCGGAGCAATCTTACAAAACAGCTATTGAACGAGGGGCTAAATCTGCTTTTGAACCCAAAACCCTGACCGATGAGCATGGAGAGGTGAAACTTGCTGGCATTTATACCTATGGTGAAACGGTACACACTTTCGTAGAACGTAAAAACTACAAGGGGGTCTTTATGCCAGGCTTTATGCCTAAGCAAAGTCTTATTGAGGCACAGCCCGTAGGATTGCTGCATGTGGACCATTGTGTAGGTAATGTGGGTTGGGGTGAAATGAACAAATGGGTAGAGTACTACCAAAAAGTAATGGGTTTTAATTTGTTGATTACCTTTGACGATAAGGATATTTCTACAGAATACACCGCTTTGATGTCTAAGGTAGTGTCTAATGGAAATGGCTATGTAAAGTTTCCTATTAACGAGCCTGCAGAAGGTCGGAAAAAATCTCAAATTGAGGAATATATCGATTTTTATGGCGGTGCTGGTGTACAACATATTGCTATTGCCACCAATGATATTCTTAGTACGGTGGGGCAATTGCGTAAGAATGGCGTAGATTTTCTCTATGTGCCAGATAACTACTATGATACGGTCACCGAGCGTGTTGGGGAGATTGACGAAGATCTGGAGGAGTTGAAAAAGCTCAATATTCTGATTGATCGGGATGATGATGGTTATTTGTTGCAAATTTTTACCAAACCGGTGCAGGATCGTCCTACTGTTTTTTATGAGATCATTCAGCGCAAAGGGGCGAAATCTTTTGGAAAAGGTAACTTTAAGGCTTTGTTTGAGGCTATTGAGCGTGAGCAGGAGTCGAGAGGAACCTTGTAGTGATTCTTGTGGATGATGAAATGCTAAATCAAACATAACTTGGGTTGGTCGCTCTGGCTTTTATTAGAGGAAGCTTAGGTTTTTGTAGAAAAAACATTATTTTGGGTCTAATTATAAGAGTATGTTTAAATTTTTAGGTACTTATAGTCATTAGTTTAAGTCCCTAATCTTAGGGTAAAAGAAGTTAAATTCCTTGGGTTTTGTGCTGAGATTAGGCTCTTTTGAGTGAAGATAGCAGCGCTACCTGAACGAAAAAAGCCGCCATATCAGGGCAAAAAACTGGAATTTAACAAGTAGATAGAAATTTAAACATGCTCTAAGGTCTATATAAATAAAAAAATACAATGCAATACGAGAATCTTTTAGTGGAGAACAAAGATGGAATTTTGGTAGTAACCATCAACCGTCCTAAAGCGCTTAATGCCCTCAACCAACAAACATTGGCCGATTTGCGCCAGTTTTTTGGAACCGATGCAAAGGCCGTAGAAGGCTTGAAGGGGGTGGTTTTAACTGGTGCTGGTGAAAAGTCTTTTGTGGCAGGTGCCGATATTTCAGAATTTACGTCTCTTGATGCTCAGGCAGGATTGGAAATGTCGCAAAATGGACATGATATCTTCTTCCTCATTGAGCGTTTTCAGGTACCGGTGGTAGCTGCTATCAATGGTTTTGCCTTAGGTGGTGGTTGTGAATTGGCAATGGCTTGTCACTTGCGTGTAGCAGGGGAGAAGGCTCGTTTTGGTCAGCCCGAAGTGAATTTGGGGATCATCCCTGGTTATGGTGGAACACAACGTTTGATTCAATATTTGGGCAAAACCAAAGCCCTAGAGTTGTTGATGACTGGCGATATGATTAAGGCAGAAGAGGCTATGCAATTGGGATTATTGAATTATGTAGTTCCTGCAGGGGAGGAAGTGGCTAAAGCCTTGGAGCTGCTTCAAAAAATTGCGAGCAAAGCACCCATCGCTATCCAAAAAGTGATTGAATGTGTGAATGCCTACTTCCCTGAGGGCGGCTTCAGTAGAGAGGTGGTTGAATTTGCCAATACCGTAAATACCGAGGACTTTAAAGAAGGCGCAAGCGCCTTTTTGGAGAAGCGCAAGCCGAATTTTCAGGGGAAATAGTAATCGGAAGGTGTAACAGGAATGTAATGTTTTCTGAATACAGCAATCATGCTGAGAATCAACGCAATACTTTATTCTAAATTACTGTAAATAGGGAATAATACACAGCAGCTAATCCATCATTGGGTTGGCTGTTTTTATTTTGGGATTGTAAAAGTAGGAAAAGTTGGTTTTGTAATTGAAGATTTTATAAGAAAATTAAACTTAACAATTGAAACAATTTGTTTTTTTACCTTTACTTTTATTATATTTAAACTGATAAAACATCCCTTATGAATAAGTTTGGAGGAAATTAAACCAAAGATAAGATTGATATATTAGTTGAATATGCAAAAGCGTATTTGACGATCATGAATAAATATGCACCGAAATATAATTGGAAACTAATGTATTTTGATGGATTTGCTGGCTCTGGATTCATAAAAAAGGAAACGGAGAAAGAGGATCAAAATAGGATCATAGGGGCTGCTAAACGAATTTTGGATATAGAAGAGCCAACGTCTTTTGATATGTATTACTTTGTTGAAAAAGAAGAAAAAAATGCAACAGAGTTAAGTAAAAACACAAAAGATTTATTTCCATCAAAAACTATTCATGTAGCGAATGATGATTGTAATAATAGAATTTTAAAATTGAGTAAATTCTTAGGAACTCAAGAAGGTAAGCAGTATAAAGTGTTGGCATATGTAGATCCTTATGGAATGCAACTGAATTGGGAATCAATAAAAGTACTAGAAAATGCTTCAGTTGATTTATGGGTTCTAGTTCCTACAGGGTTAGGAGTTAATAGATTATTGAAAAAAGATGGGAAAATTTCTGATGCTTGGTTAACCCGATTAGAATTGTTCTTAGGTATGGGGAGACAAGAGATTAAAGAATATTTTTACAATGAACGAGTAGAGTTAACGCTATTTGGAGAAGAATTAAAAATAACCAAAGAGGATAAAGCGATAAACAAGTCTGCTGAATTATATTCAGAAAGATTAAATACTCTATTTAAATTTGTATCCAAACCTTATATCTTGCGAAATGCATCAAATTCAATGATGTTTCACTTCCTAATGGCATCAAATAATAAAAGTGCAGTAGGAATTGCAAATGATATTGTTTCTAAATATAATAAAAAGTATGGCAAGTAAATCATCTATAGAATGGACAGAAGTCACTTGGAATCCTGTTACTGGTTGTAATAAAATTTCAGCAGGCTGTAAAAACTATTATGCAGAGCGTATGGCTTTACGGCTAAAAGCAATGGGAGTTCCTCAGTATTCTAATGGATTTAAGTTAAGTTTAGCTCCTCAAGTTTTAAATCAACCGTATAAATGGAAAAAGCAACGTGTAGTTTTTGTAAACTCTATGAGTGACCTATTTCACAAGGATGTTCCTTTGGATTATATCAAACAGGTTTTTGATGTGATGAATAATACTCATCATATTTATCAAGTATTAACAAAACGTTCAGAGCGCTTAAAAAAACTATCTTCTGAATTGACTTGGACAGATAACATTTGGATGGGAGTGTCTGTTGAAAATGAGAAGGTTTCAGATCGAATTTTAGATTTATCAGCTACAGGAGCTAAAGTGAAATTCCTGTCTGTAGAACCCTTAATCGGTGAGGTGAAAAACCTACATTTAGAAAAAATTGATTGGGTAATTGTTGGTGGCGAATCAGGACCAAAAGCTCGAGCTATGAAAAAAGAATGGGTAGAATATATTCAAAAGGAGTGTGAATAT
>CAZOLU010000035.1:5551-7793 GCA_964580485.1 uncultured Saprospiraceae bacterium
ATTTTTCTTAAAACAATGGGGGAAAAAACAATTTAATCCTGATCCTAAAGATCCAACAATGGAAACTGAACATAAAAATTATGCAAAGGGAGGTTGTTTATTGAATAAGCAATTATACCGAGAGATGCCAATGAGTGTCTCCGTTTAAGTAAAATATAGAATGCTTTCAAGAGGATTTGCACTTTTTACACAAATCCTCTTTCTTTTTGCATCGCTGCTAACGTTTTATTAGGGTATTAACTACAACAAACCTCAGCGCCCATGCACCGATTTTTCTTGCTCCTCATTGTTTGGATTTTAGTGGAAGCTTACTGGATAAGTCCCAAGACCGAATCTGGGCCACAACATCTCCACAAAACCCGTTCTGCTCAGAGCCCTTGTGTGGGAAATTCCATTCCTGATAGTTTAGAAAATAGGATAGGATCAGAAATTTTAGAATAAAAACAGCTTTCGACTTTAAAATCAAGAAAAAATACCACAAACTCCCTATCTTTGGATCGAATAAACTTCCACCACGATCTTTTGTTAAGTCAAAAAGGTACTTTTGAGAGATAAATATGCACAAAACTGCATAAAGGAGATTAACAGACTTCAGGTTTTAGACTAGGCCCATAGCTAGTCTTAAAATCTGAAGTCTTTTAGTCTCAGATCTCATATAAAATATGTTTTGATAAATAGAGCCGCCAAGCGGCCAAGTTTTTTGAACCAAGACTCGAATAGTCTATTTAAATTTCGATCCAAAATGACCATGACAGCCAACCCTGTCCAGCACGAAAAGACGCTAAAGCGTCTCTACCAAGCGATTGAGCAACGAATTTTAGTCATTGATGGAGCGATGGGAACCATGCTGCAACGTTACAAACTCGGCGAAGCTGATTACCGAGGCGAGCGATTTGCTAATTTCCATCAAGACCTCAAAGGAAATAATGACCTACTTTCGATTACTCAACCACACTTGGTAACTGAAGTACACAAGGCTTACCTCGAAGCAGGAGCCGATATTATCGAGACCAATACCTTCAATGCTACCTCTATCTCTCAGGAGGACTACGATATGAGCGACTTGGTCTACGAACTCAATTATGCTGCTGCACAATGTGCCCGCGAAGCAGTAGATTTTTTCAACAAAGATGAACCCGAAAAATACCGCTTCGTTGCAGGCGCAATGGGTCCAACTAATAAAACGGCCTCCCTCTCTCCTGATGTAAACAATCCAGGCTATCGGGCGATCTCTTTCGATGAGTTGGTAGCTGCCTATTATGAGCAAGCCAAAGCCTTAGTAGAAGGAGGGGTAGATCTCCTCTTAGTGGAAACAGTTTTTGACACCCTCAACTGTAAAGCTGCCCTCTTTGCCATTGATACCTATTGTGAGGAAATCGGGCGACAAATACCAATCATGGTTTCAGGAACGATCACAGATGCTAGTGGTCGTACCCTGTCGGGGCAAACCGCAGAAGCTTTCTGGATCTCGATCAGCCATGCCAAGCTCTTTAGTGTTGGCCTGAATTGCGCACTAGGCGCCGCAGAAATGCGCCCACATATCGAAACCCTTTCCAAATTGGCCAACTGCTATGTGAGTGCCTACCCCAATGCAGGCTTGCCTAATGAAATGGGAGAGTATGACCAATCGGCTAATGAGATGGGGGAACTCATTCGTGACTTTGCTGAAAGTGGCTTTGTGAACATCATCGGAGGCTGCTGTGGAACTACTCCCGACCACATTGGACGCATGGATGATATTGTTAAAGGTCTGCCTGTGCGGAAACCTCAGGCAAGCTCCACGCTCACTACTTATAGTGGTCTAGAACCCTTAGTCGTGCGTGAAGACCTCAACTTTATCAATGTGGGAGAGCGTACCAACGTAACGGGTTCTCGCAAGTTCGCTCGCCTCATCAAGAATGGTAACTATGAGGAGGCCCTCAGCGTAGCTCGTCATCAGGTAGAAGGAGGAGCACAGATTATTGATGTGAATATGGATGAGGGGATGTTAGACTCTAAAGAGGCAATGACTACCTTTCTTAACCTAATTGGAGCTGAACCAGATATCGCACGTCTGCCGATTATGATCGACTCCTCAAAATGGGAGGTGATTGAAGCAGGATTGAAATGCGTGCAAGGTAAGGCTATTGTCAACTCCATCTCTATGAAAGAAGGAGAGGAAGAGTTTATCCGTCAGGCCAAATTAGTCCGCCGTTATGGCGCAGCAGCCGTCGTCATGGCTTTTGACGAAGAAGGCCAAGCC
>CAZOLU010000035.1:7803-16732 GCA_964580485.1 uncultured Saprospiraceae bacterium
TTGAACGTAAGTTTGAAATTTGCCATAGAGCCTATAAAATTCTTACCGAAAAAGTAGGCTTCCCGCCTCAAGACATCATCTTCGACCCCAATATTTTTGCGATCGGAACCGGTATTGAAGAACATAACGACTATGCCATCAACTTCATTGAAGCTACTCGTAAAATCAAAGAGGTCATGCCTTTGGTAAAAGTGAGTGGTGGGGTAAGTAACATCTCCTTCTCTTTCCGTGGGAATAATATGGTACGTGAGGCGATTCACTCTGCTTTCCTATTTCATGCCATCAAGGCAGGAATGGATATGGGAATTGTGAATGCCGGAATGATTGAGGTTTATGAAGAAATTCCCAAAGAACTCTTGGAACTCGTAGAAGACCTCATCTTTAATAAAAGAGAAGATGCCACCGAACGTCTGATGGAATATGCAGAACGGGTAAAAGGAGAAGGTAAAAAACGGGTCGTAGATCTCTCTTGGCGTGAAGGTACGGTAGAAGAGCGTCTAAGTCATGCCTTGGTCAAAGGAATTACCGACTATATCATCGAAGATACAGAAGAAGCTCGTCAGAAATACCCACGTCCCTTAGAGGTAATCGAAGGCCCTTTGATGTCGGGCATGAATGTCGTGGGAGACCTCTTTGGGGCAGGTAAAATGTTTTTGCCTCAGGTAGTGAAATCTGCTAGAGTCATGAAGCAATCTGTAGCTTATCTAACCCCCTATATCGAGGCGGAAAAACAAGACGGTTCCAGTGCTAAAGGTAAAATCTTATTAGCAACCGTAAAAGGAGACGTACACGATATTGGTAAAAATATTGTAGGGGTAGTTTTGGCTTGTAATAATTTTGAAATCATCGACTTAGGGGTAATGGTGCCTGGTCAGGAAATTCTCAATAAAGCCAAAGAACATGGTGTAGATATGATTGGACTCAGTGGTTTAATTACACCATCGCTAGACGAAATGGTCTATGTCGCCAAAGAAATGCAGCGCCAAGGTTTTGATATTCCGCTATTGATTGGTGGGGCCACCACGTCTAAAACCCACACCTCGGTAAAAATTGCACCACAGTACGAAGGACCTACCATCCATGTTTTGGATGCTTCTCGTGCTGTGACGGTAGCAGGTTCACTGACTAATGAGCAGGAAAAGCCCAACTATTTGCAAGCAAATTTAGAAGAACAGGAACGCATCCGTGTGCAGCGCGCCAAGCGCACCTCCGCCAAGAAGTATTTAACCTACAAAAAAGCAAAAGCCAACAAACTTCAATTAGATTGGGAAGGCTACACTCCAACAACACCCAACAAAATGGGCTTGCATAGCATCGAGGATATGGACTTGAAGATCCTACGAGATTATATCGACTGGACCCCCTTCTTTAGCAGTTGGCAATTAGCCGGCAAGTATCCAGCTATTTTAGAAGATGAGGTAGTCGGAGAAGAAGCAACCAAGCTGTTTCATGATGCTCAGCAAATGTTGGATGATATTATCAATGAAAAATGGTTGAAGGCCAAAGCAGTAGTGGGCTTCTTTCCCACAAATTCAGTCAATGATGATGACTTGGAAGTTTATGCCAATGAAGATCGCACAGAAACTATTGCACACTTACACCACCTCCGCCAGCAACGCCAAAAAGCAAAAGGCAAACCCAACTTCTCTTTAGCAGACTTTATCGCACCTAAAGCAACTGGAAAAGTAGACTATATCGGAGGTTTTGCCGTAACTGCTGGGATCGGTATCGAAGAACATGTCAAGCGTTTCGAAGCCGCTAATGACGATTATAATGCCATCCTACTCAAAGCCCTAGCAGATCGTTTTGCTGAAGCATTTGCCGAATATATGCATGAGCAGGTGCGTAAAGACTTTTGGGGCTATGCTACCAATGAGCAATTGAGCAATGAAGAGTTGATCAAAGAGGGCTATCAAGGGATTCGCCCTGCACCAGGCTACCCCGCTTGCCCAGAGCATACCGAAAAACGGACTCTTTTTGAACTGCTCGAAGTGGAACAACGTACTGGCATCAAACTAACCGAAAGCTGTGCGATGTACCCTGCTGCCTCGGTCAGTGGTTGGTATTTCTCACATCCAGAATCTAAGTATTTTGGGTTGGGGAATATTGAAAAGGATCAGGTAGAGTCTTACGCAGAGCGCAAAGGCATGACCGTAGAAGAAGCCGAAAAATGGCTGATGCCAGTACTGAATTATGATATCTAAGAGAAGCTTCAAGTATAAAAATGCTGATGAGATAGAAAGGTTTTTAGATGGGGCAGCTGCCTGCTTGCAGGCAGCTGCGCTACCTTCCAGGCTACGGCCAGTCGCTGCACTCCTGTCTGCCTCCTTACCGTCGGCACCTTCCAGATCGCGCCGCCATGCGCAAGACAAGTCTCCATGCAAAGTCTGTTGGACTGCGCTCAAAAAATGACGGGCTTTTTTAGGGAAAAGCGCCGAAACAAGAAGATATGAACAAGACCGAACTAAATTTTATGCGAGCGGCCATCGAGGAAGGCCGCAAGGGGATGCTTGCTGGCGAAGGAGGCCCCTTTGGGGCTATTATCGTAAAAGATGGTCAAATTGTCGGGCGAGGGCACAACCAAGTCTTGCTCTTGCAAGATCCCACCGCACATGCCGAAATGCAAGCCATCCGAGATGCCTGTAAAAAGCTCGGCGATTTTCAATTGACAGATTGCGAGCTTTACAGCTCTTGCGAACCTTGCCCCATGTGCTTGGGCGCAATTTATTGGGCCCGACCCGCCAAGCTCTACTTTGCCTGCACTAGGGCAGATGCCGCCGCCGCCAATTTCGACGATGCTTTCATCTATGAGGAGCTGAACCAACCCATCCCCGATAGAACCATTCCTACCCAATCTATTTTGAGAGCAGAGGCCCTAGTGCTGTTTCAAATCTGGAAAAATAAAGTAGATAAGAGCTTGTATTAAGCTGTATGTATATGCTGTTGCTTCTCCTGAATTTAGCGCCTTTGGTAGCTTAGCCTGAGTTTTTGTTACAAACTGTTTGTGTAGAGTTTCAGGATATATTAAATTAAGGATCATGAAATATATTCTGAGAATATGCGATACTTCCTTAATTTTATTTTTTGTCTGGGGAATTTATGTGAGGCACAGTTTGTGCATCCTTATGATTATTATAATGACTCTCTACCTAGCCAAACCGTTACTTCCATTTTTCAAGACAGTCGTGGCTACCTATGGATTTCTATTTATGATCGAGGCTTATTTAGGTTAGATGGTGCAAATACACAAGCCTATACTGCTGATTATGATGTAAAGGCCCCCTAGCTAATCTGATAAAATTACAGATAAAAAAGTGTAATTTAGGATTATGGAAAAGAGAAAATTCACAAAAGAAGAGAAACTCAAGGTATTACGAGAAGCCTCACATCATGGAGTTAAGGTGACCCTAGAGAAATATGGAGTCTACCCAGCAACTTATTATTCTTGGAAGAAAAAGCTGGAAGAAGAAGGAGAAGAAAATTTTGGTAAAAAAGTATCAAAAGCAAGAGCCAAAGAACTCAAGCGCTTAGAGGATGAAAACCGCAAAATGAAAGAGCTTGTCGCTGAAAAAGAGTTGATGATACGGATGCTAAAGGAGCTGCGAAAAAAGCCCTAAGCCTGGCTGAGTTGAAAGCAGGGGTAGATTTTTTATTAAATCACCCCAAAGTTAATAAAGCATATAAGCAAAAAGTACGACAACTTTATCTATCTATTACAGAAATAGATTCACTACAAGCAGTATATCTTCATCATTGTGAAAAAATGAAAGGGTATTGACTAAGCTGTTGATTTAAAATGTTTTGAGGGGGATGTATATAATGCCCCCTCAAAACCCATAGCCCAACTGCACACTCACATAATCTGCCAAGCCCATATAGGCCCGAACATGCAAGCCTAGCCAAAACTGATGCCGAGGATGGCTATAAGGGTTTTTGAGGTAGCCATTAAACCCTACTCCTGTGGCAAAAATAGAGCGTTGCTCCACATGCTGATTGAGGTAGAGGCCTCCCAAGGTCTGAAAGCCAATTCGGCCAAACAAAAACTCATGATTCAACCAAAAAGCATAGCGATTAAATTCCGAAAGGGGGAGCGCTGCGCCATGATTGTGCACCCGAAAGGCATAAACTGCCGTATTGAGGCTGTACTCCAAAGCTGCACTCATAAAAGCCCGTTTGTGGTATCGCCATTGTAGCCCCGTACTCAAGGCATATACAGGAAAAACAGGACCTCTTGAAATGCGAGCACTAGCACCCAGTCCCATCTGAACAAAAGGATGAAATCGCTTGAACGGAACTTCGATTTTTGATTTATGCTCGTAGGGTGTTTCAAGAGAAGACCAATAGTACTGAAGACCAGCTTGTAGATTCACGAGGTTGATACCCAAATTGGGCGATCGGTAGTTGCCATTGGAATAGTGCGATACCATAAACGCTAGCTGAGGTCGCCAAGGACCGAGGCGGTAGCTCGCCTGCAGGCGAGCACGCGCATAAGCATTCAGTGCCGAACCAATGACAATATTTTGAGGATTGGCAAAACTATCAAAGCGTCGACTCAAATAACCCAAGCCAAGCCCCAACTCCAAGCCCCAACTCCAGTTAGACCGCTCCAGCAATTGCCAATGCAAAACAGGGGCAAGAGCCCATGCCGTTCCTAAAACTTCTCGATTGCCCGTTTGCTGTACCGATAAAATCACACCCAATTGACTCTTAGGGTAGAGCCTTGCCCATTGGTACTTAGGGTTCCAAGACAAATACTGCAACTCCAAAGCCCCCACCCAAGGCTGCAAGGCCGGGTAAGCTGGATGGTTGGCAATAGATTTCCCCCATTGAGCCTGTACACTCAATGCCCGTTGTCCATGTATTTCCATACAAGATGAGCCCCCTCCAAAAAGGAAGATGTAAATCATAAAATGCCAAAAATGCCAAGCTTTCATAAGTTGAAATAAGCATTTTTTTATTAAATTACAAAAGATAATTGACAAGGGAAGTTTATATTTTTCAACAGAAGAGTACGCTTTTTAGACATACTCTTATCATTCCTCAACTCTGAACTATTAAAACCAATTAGGATATGGCTGCTGTGCATGTAGGGCGTTGGGATTGTCAACAATGTGGACATAAAGGAATTTTAGGGCCTGAAACCAAATGCCCAAATTGTGGGGCAGGACGACCCAAAAATGTTCGTTTCTATCTCCCTAAAGATGCCGAAGTGGTGAAGGATGAGGAGGAGCTTAAAAGGGCTAAGGCTGGAGCTAACTGGGAATGCTCCTTTTGTGGAACGGATAATGAAGCCTTGAATACACATTGTAGTAGCTGTGGAAATCCAAGAACCGCTTCCGAAAAACGCTTGGAAGTCAGAGAATATGGCTTGGATGAGTTGCCAGAAGATAGCGAAGATGCTAGGGGGCTACAATTGAAAGAAGAACGAGCACGTGGACTCAAACCCATTCACCCCGAAAGTCAAGAAGCCAAAAGTGCCCGCAAAAAAGGCAATAAGAGCTTCTTTTGGATAGGAGGGATTTGTATTGCCATCTTTATTGTTTTTGCAATACTCAACTCCATTCAAAGAAAAATTCAGGTGGAGGTTGTAGAAATGCAGTGGGAACGAACCATTGAAACTGAGGAATACAAAGAAGTGACGGAAGAAGGGTGGTCGGTGCCTTCTGATGGACGGGTGCTGAGTTCTCGGAGGGCAGTACATCATACCGAAAAAATCCCCGATGGTTATGAAACCCGTACTCGACAAGTTAAAAAACAGGTAGGTACCGAAAAATATGTTTGTGGTAAAAGAGATCTGGGCAATGGCTATTTTGAAGATAAATATTGCAATCGTCCCATCTATGAAACGGTTACAGAAGAGTATGAGGTGCAGCGTTACCGGGAAAAACCCGTTTATAAAACCAAATATAAATACGCCATCTTTAAATGGATGCCAGCAGCAGCTATTAGCACTAAGGGTAAGGATAAAAATCCTGAATGGGGGGATTTGAGTAGTATTGAGCAGGATAAAAACCGACGAGAACGTAATCGAACGGAGCTCTACAGAATCAAGGTTCGGGACGAAAAAGACAAGATCCATGAAGAGGAACTCCCTTTTAGTCAGTGGAAAGCCATTTCCAAAGGGGATCAACTCAAGGCCAAACGCAATGGATTGGGGAAATACCAAGGAGTTATTTATGAATGAAAAAGTAGCGGCTAATCAAATATGAAAAACAATATAGAAAAAGTTGAGATAGTCTATCTCAGTATGGAAGATTATGAGGAGTTGAATCAGGCGATGGAAACAGCCTACAATAGTATTCCCGACCCTTTTTGGGAAAAACATCAACTGATTAGCCTTTTGGAAAAATTCCCCGAAGGGCAGGTGGTCATCAAAGTCAATGGAAAAATAGCCGGTTCCGCCCTTTCGATCATTGTCGACTCTAATAGCTTTGAAGCTGGGCAACATTCTTACTCAGAGATTACGGCCAACTATACCTTCGAAACCCACCACCCCCAAGGGGATTTGCTTTATGGCGTAGACATCTTCATCAAGCCAGAGTTTAGAGGGCTGCGGCTGGGCCGCAGGCTCTACGACTATCGCAAAGACCTCTGCGAACAACTCAACCTCAAAGCCATCGTTTTCGGTGGGCGCATCCCCAATTACCACAAGTATGCCGATGAAATGACCCCCAAAGAGTACATCCAAAAGGTGAAATTTAAGGAAATCCATGATCCTGTACTCAATTTTCAGCTCTCCAACGACTTTCGCCCCGTTCAGGTACTTCAAAACTATCTCGAAGGAGATAAGGCCTCTCAAGAGTTTGCCATTCTCATGCGTTGGGACAACATCTATTATGAAAAAGAAAACAGCAAAGCTGAAAGTCAAAAAAAGGTCATCCGATTGGGAATTGTACAATGGCAAATGCGAACCTATCATCAGGTGGATGAACTACTCCGACAAGTAGAGTATTTTGTAGATGCCCTAAGTGATTATAAAAGCGATTTTGCCCTATTCCCTGAGTTTTTTAATGCGCCACTTATGGCTGCTTTTAATCATCTTAATGGAGCAGATGCTATTCGGCAATTAGCAGATTTTACCCCAATCATTGTACAGCGTTTCTCACAGTTAGCCATCTCCTACAATATCAATATTATCTCAGGGAGTATGCCCGAATTGAGAGGACAGGAGCTTTATAATGCAGGTTTTTTATGTAAACGGGATGGAAAGGTAGAGCGTTATGAAAAAATTCATGTAACGCCAGATGAGGAAACGGTTTGGGCCATGAAAGGAGGTACTCAACTCCGTACCTTCGATACCGATTGTGGTAAAATTGGTATTCTAATCTGTTATGATGTGGAATTTCCAGAATTAGGTCGATTGTTGGCTGATGAAGGAATGGATATCTTATTTGTCCCCTTTTTAACCGATACACAAAATGGGTTTTCCAGAGTTCGACACTGTGCGCAGGCTAGGGCAATTGAAAATGAATGCTATGTAGCCATTGCGGGGAGCGTGGGCAATCTCCCTAAGGTGCATAATATGGATATCCAATATGCACAATCTATGGTTTTTACCCCCTGTGATTTTCAGTTCCCCAACAATGGGATAAAGGCCGAGGCCACTCCAAATACCGAGATGATCCTAATTGCAGATGTAGATCTAGACCTTTTGAGAGAGTTACACAATTATGGAAGTGTAAATAATTTGAAAGATCGCCGTCATGATATTTATCAACTGAAAAGAACGGAAAACTAATGCGCCTGATATTGTTCCTTTGCCTTTTGAGCTCTAGCCTCTTTGCTCAGCTTCCAATTCAAAAAATAGCAGACCATCACTACAACATTGGAGGAGGGGCTTTCCCTATTTGGGAACTAAGTGCCAGAACAATTCAAATCCAACGTAAGCATATAAAAGTTAAAGAAAAATACGGCTTTTATCGTTTTAAAGAAAAGACAAAGTCCAAATGTGAGCGGTTGAATTTGCAGACTGAGGAAGAAGGGCTGTTTAAAGGAAGTTTTGAGGATTGTGATTGTGAATTTCAACTCCAACTTACTGCCATAGATAGCCAAAGCATTGCCATTGATCTAAAAATACTGAAAGGGGATTATAATCAGATCAATTGGAGTACAACCCATGATGCTGGTGCTGAATTTTATGGGGGAGGGGTACAATTTTCTCATTTTAAGTTGAATGGAAGACGTTTTCAGATGCTTTCGCAGGAATCTGGTATAGGGAGAGGAGATATGCCTATCAGTCGTTGGACTCGGTTAATGAAAATTAAAGGCAGTTATAGTCATAGTCACTTACCCATTCCTTTTGTAGTTCAAAAAGAGGCGAATCATTATCAGTCTTATTGGTTGGAAGGCTATGCTCGAGCTCATTTTGACTTTCAGGAGGATAGCCTATTTCAAATTCAGGTAGATCAGGATCGATTTCGGTTAAACATCACCAAACGCAAGAAGCTTCCAGAACTTTTAGAAAGTTATACCAAAGCAAGTGGCAGACTCCCGCTCTTACCCCAATGGGCTTATGCTGGTACTTGGCTTGGAACACAAGGCGGAATTGCCACCGTCAAAACCCAAGTACAAGAAGCACAAGCCGTAGGAAACCCCATTACTGCCCTTTGGATTCAAGATTGGGTAGGAAAACGCAAGACCAGAGTCGGTTGGCAGCTCAATTGGCAGTGGAAAGCTGACCCTGAGAGCTACCCCAACTTTAAGCAGTTTTGTGAGGAGATGAATGCAAAAGGGATCAAAGTCTTGGGCTATATCAACCCCTTTTTGGCCGATCAAGGGCCTATGACTGCAGAAGCCCTCGAAAAAGGCTATGTTATTAAGAGCCATAAAGGAAAACCTTATAAAATTCCCACTGCGGGCTTTCCTGCTTATATGCTAGACCTTACCAACCCCAAAGCCGCCGAATGGCTCAAAACAATTATTAAAGAAA